>CAZOXS010000475.1:0-5413 GCA_964583785.1 uncultured Victivallales bacterium | reverse complement strand
CACCCTCTCGGCCGCCAGCGAGGCCGTAAAGACCGCCCATCAGGCCATCGAGGCACTGCATGCATTCGAGACCCCGTTTCATCATGCGCACGACAGGAACGACCAGCAGGCAACGGCGCTGATCAACGAAGTTGTCGATCTCCACCAGCAGCGGCTCCATCTCGAGGAACAACTTGGAATCCTGCGCCAGAAACGGCATGCACAGGCACCATTCGGTGATTTCAGCCCCGCGACAATCCGCGAGCTGGCCACCAAGGGGATTCGCGTCAAGCTTTACCACTGTCGCGACCTGTCCAAGCTTGCGGTTCCGGAAGGCGTCCAGATCCACGCTCTCTTCACCGACAAGAAAGGCACCCATTTAGCGGCCATCGGGAACGTCGATTTCACGCTCGACGCCGTTCCCTTCCATCTCCCGGAACGATCACTTTCCGAGCTGGACGCCGATATCAACGAACACTGTCGGCAGATTGCCGACATCAACAAAACCCTGCACGCACTGACCGCCTACAAGCATCTGGTGACCGATGAACTGCACAGGCGGCAGGAGGCGGAACAATTCGCCGCCGTGCATGACGGAATGGGCCGGCATGGCAACGTCGTCTATCTCTCCGGGTTTGTTCCCGCTGACAGCGTTCCCGCGATGCGGGAGGCTGCGGCCACCCACGGATGGGGACTCAAGATTGATGATCCAGAGCCAGGCGACGCCGTCCCCACGCTGCTGAAGCTGCCAACCTGGGTCAAACCCATCAAGGCCGTCTTGCAGATGCTGGCCATCCTGCCGGGCTATCACGAATCCGACATCAGCGGCCTGTTCCTGATCTTCTTCAGTATCTTCTTCGCTATCCTGATCGGCGACGCCGGCTATGGTGCTCTCTTCCTGCTGGTCACGCTCGTCGCCCGCGCGAAGAAACCGAAAGCTCCCGCCTACCCCTTCGTGCTCTTCGGCATCCTAAGCGTCTGCACAATCATCTGGGGGGTGCTGACCGGCAATTATTTTGGTATCGCGTCGCAGGCACTCCCCGCCCCGCTGCGGTGCCTGAAGATCGGCTGGTTGACCGGGGCGGACGCACAAAACAACATGATCACGCTCTGTTTCCTGATTGGTGCCGTCCATCTGACCATCGCCCATATCTGGAATGCCATCGCGCTGGCGCCGGCCGTTAAAGCCCTTTCGCAGATCGGTTGGATCGGACTGGTCTGGTCGATGTTCCTGACGGCCCAGAACATGGTCATCGGCCGCCCCTACCCCGGCTTTTTCCTGCCGCTGTTCATTACCAGCGTGGTGCTGATCCTGCTGTTCATGACCTCGCCGAAGGATTTCAAGCAGGACTGGATCCACCATGCCATGTTCCCGCTCAGCGTGGTCAACTGCTTTGTCGATATCGTCTCCTACATCCGCCTTTTCGCCGTCGGCATGGCCTCGCTGGCCGTGGCACAGAGCTTCAACGGCATGGCGGCGGGCATCGGACTTGATAAAGTATGGACGATACCGTTGTTCGCCCTGATCCTGCTGCTGGGGCACGGGATCAACATCATCCTCTGCGCACTCGGCATCCTGGTACACGGCGTGCGCCTGAACACGCTGGAATTCTCACTGCACAAGAACATCGAATGGAAGGGCGTCCCCTACCGGCCGTTTTCCGGTCTGGCACGAACTCCGCAGCCATAAGGCAAGCCCGCCACCCGTGGCGGCGGGCAAAAACAAGGGTGGTAACTTTTTGGGAAAAGATTGAAGTTATAAACAAGACGGTTAAACGAAAACAAAAGGAGAGAGATCATGGATGAAGCAATCAGTCTGAATCAGGCAATGGGACAGGTGGCGACGATCGCGGCACTGGTGATGGCGGCGATCGGCTCGGCACTCGGCACAAGCACGGCTGCGGGCGCGGCGATCGGTGCTTGGAAAAAGTGCTATGCCCAAGGAAAGGCTGCCCCGTTCATGCTCCTGACGTTTGTAGGTGCCCCGCTTTCGCAGACCATCTATGGCATCGTGCTGATGTTCTCCATGAAGACGAGGATCGAGGCGGGGCACCCGTGGCAGGGCTTGCTGATCGCCGGGGTGCTCGCCGGCATCGGCATGGGCACCTCGGCCTGGCTACAGGGCCGCGCCGGTGCTGCCGCCAGTGACGCGCTGGCCGAGACGGGCGAAGGATTCACGAACTACTTGGCGGCCCTCGGCATCATCGAGACGGTCGCCATCTTCGTGATGGTCTTCTCGATCCTCGCCATCGGCTAACCCCGGGTCGGACGGGTTCAACCCCGTCCGCGTCCCCTGGAGGGACGGGTTCCACCCCGTCCGCCGCGTTGTAGGTTTTCCGCATTCCGCATTCGTCATTCCGCATTCCATGAAGTTACTGATCCAGCGAGCCGCCCGCGGGGCGGTAGCCGTTGACGGCAAGACCATCGGCCAGATCGGCCGCGGTCTGGTCGTGCTGGTCGGCGTGCGGATCGGCGACGCCGAGGCGGATGCCGTCAAACTGGCGCAGCGTACGGCCACCTTGCGCATCTTCCCGGATGATGAAGACCGCATGAACCGCTCGCTGGCCGACATCAACGGTGAGGCGCTGGTCATCTCGCAGTTCACGCTCTACGCGGACACCCGCAAGGGCAACCGCCCCAGTTTCATCCGTAGCGGGGATCCGGCAATCGCGGAGGCGCTTTACAATGCGTATGTCGCGGAGCTGGCCCGCCAGCCGGGCATCGCCCGCGTCGCCACCGGACGTTTCGCGGCCAACATGCAGGTCGAACTGGTCAACGACGGCCCGGTGACCATTGAGCTTTGCACGGACTGATCCCCCGCCCCGCGATTATTTATGACACAAAAAGGATTCGCATTTGATTTTGAAGTATCGTAGGCTCTTCCAGTCATCAGGAACGATTCCGCAGGATGCGGGATCTGCCAACCGAGGAGAGAACCTACGGTGGTAGACGGGAGCGAAAGCGATTTCGCACCCGGATGTGCGAAGGCTCGGAGCCTTCGAAACAAACTCTGCAGGCGAGTTTGGGGCCATCCTGATGCGGGGTGGCCTTTTTTCTTGCCTGGAGGTTCCTGGTGCGTGGAAGGAGCAACGCACATGAGAAGGTCAAGCCCCCTGCCACCCGAGGTCCGGGATGGCGAACTGTCGGTACGGATGCCAGAAGGCAATCCGGATCATCACCTCTGGAACAACAACGGCACCTGGTTCGTACACTGCACCGTGCATCTGCCCGGCTTTCGCAAGACGCGCCTACGGCGCTCCCTCGGTACTCGCAGCATCAGGCAGGCACGCTGCCGCCGGGATCTGGTTCTGCAAGGTCAACTCGCCACACTTTAAACTGAACATCAGGAGAAAAACACATGCAAGACGAATACATCTTCACATCGGAATCCGTCACCGAAGGTCACCCGGACAAGGTCTGCGACCTGATCGCGGACACCATCCTGGACGCCTGTATCCAGCAGGAGCGCCAGAGCCACGTCGCCTGCGAGGTGCTTTGCAAGGGCGGTCATGTCATGCTGGCCGGCGAAATCTCGCCCGAGTTGAAAATCCACTATGAAACGTTGGTGCGCGGGGCGATTCGCGAAATCGGCTATATCGCCCCCGATGAGGCATTCTCGGCCGACAAGGTGAAGGTCCAAGAGCATATCAGCCTGCAATCGCAGGAAATCAACCAGGGCGTCGACAAGGCAACGAGCCTGTCGCACGACCAGGGCGCGGGGGATCAGGGAATCATGTTCGGTTACGCGAGCAACGAGACCGAGAACCTGATGCCGCTGCCCATCCTGCTGGCCCATGGGTTGGCACGCCAGTTGGCGAGCGACCGCAAGGCCAATGTCGTACCCTGGCTGCGGCCCGATGGCAAGACACAGGTGTCGGTGCAATATGTAGACGGAAAGCCCGTGAAAGTGACGGATGTCGTGGTTTCCACTCAGCACCTGCGCGATGTTCCACGTACGACTATTGAGGCGTATGTGACCGGAAAGCTACTGCCAGCCGTCCTGGGGACCTGGCACCATGCGGGGATCCAGTTGCATGTCAATCCGACTGGCAGTTTCGTCATCGGCGGACACTCGGCCGACTGCGGGGTGACCGGTCGCAAGATCATCGTCGACACTTACGGCGGCTTTGCCCGACACGGCGGCGGTGCCTTCAGCGGCAAGGACCCATCGAAGGTCGACCGCAGCGCGGCGTACTTCTGCCGTTATGTTGCCCGGAAGCTCGTGCTGGCGGGCCTAGCGGATCGCGCCGAGTTGCAAGTCGCCTACGCCATCGGCGTTGCCCAGCCCGTCTCCATAAAAGTCGACACATTCAGCAGCGGCGATGCCGGTGCGGCCAAGGAATTCGTAAAATCATTCGATTTCCGCCCGGCCGCCATCATCGAACGGCTGGATCTCCTGCGCCCGATCTACACCCGTACCACGAACTACGGGCATTTCGGCAAGCTGGAACTGCCCTGGGAACGGCCATAAGGGGAGACCGATGAACATCACGCTTTATGGGACTATCGACGGTAAACTTGAAGACGGCACGTTCCAGCAGGATGTAGATCGCGCCAACGCGCTTTATGGCTGCTGGAGAATGCTACGGGAATTCGGGGTCGATTGGGTTGAGGCAGCGAGGGCGACTGGCGGCAGCGCGTCACGCCCGAGCCCCTGTAGCTCACCAACAGTGGCCTCCTTATCAACCGCCGTCTATCCCGGTTCCGTCCGGGGAGGACGGAAGAAGATCTCCTGGCCGACGAAACGCAACTGGAGAAACTTCCCTTTGGCTGGGGATATATCGGAGCCGATGAGGCACTCGACGGCATGGCGCATCGCTACATGAGTTGGCATATTGCGCCGCGCCTCGTCCGTCACTTCGAGCATTGCGAGCAATTCACCTATCACCTGTTCGCCAAGCCGCCGGAGCTGCCATCCTGGCTAGACGCCGAATACTTGCCGGAGGCGAAAGCCATCATCGTGTACGGGGAATCCGCGGCGGTTGGCAGTGCGGCGATGAGTTAGCGCGTAACAGCAGCATCAAAGTTCGGCGCCTTGCGTGCGCGATACTCTCGCTGAGTGCTCGTGAAATCAGCGTCAGCCTTGTCAATCCATTCATGCGAGCATGTCTTCATACAGCGATTGCCCTTTATCCATTACCTCGCGCACAAAGGGATCCCCCATGTCCAGGCGACGCCGGACTTCATCGGGGCTTCGAACCACAAGGTCCAGCGGAAACCCGGCACTCACGGTCTTTCGAATCTCGGCAGCCTGAATGGCCGGATGATCCTTGTGCGGCATGACCACCAGAAGATCAACATCGGAATCCACCGTAGGCTTGCCGTAGGCATAGGATCCAAAAAGAATAACCTGCCGCGGGCGAAATCGCCGGGCGACTTCACTGACATATTTTTTTATCTGATGCCGTGCAACCATGTATGCAGTCTATTGCCA
>CAZOXS010000474.1:0-4499 GCA_964583785.1 uncultured Victivallales bacterium | reverse complement strand
GCCAACCGAACCGGCCACCGCCACCCCCACCTGGTTGCTCACCATCCCGGGCGTGGCTCCACCCGTAAACCCCAGTGCAGCCTGGGCATCGGGTGCCGGACTATTGAGCAGATACCCCGTCCCGGCGGTTCCCGACAATTTTGCCCATCCCGTGATCGTAAAGCGATTCGTTGCAAGAGCCTGCGGGGCAACCGTAATCCGGTTGGTGCCACCACTGATAGCGATACTTGTTCCCGCAAATCCCGCATAGGGAACCCCCGGTGCCCCCGTATTGAAATTTGTCCAGGCCGTGATAAACGTACCATCCGCGCTGCTGCCCCACGATCCTGCATTCGCATTCGTCACAACGATACCGGGCGTATCGCTACATGGTCCCGAATCATTCAGCGGCCAGTAGCCAACGGGATTGTCCGCTAGAATCGTCGCCCGGTATCCTGCCGCATCATTCGTGGCCGCGTAATGTGCCAACACTCGCTCATGCGTCAATTCATGCGGATATATCGCCGCGTGCGCCAACCACATATCATCACTGATCGTGCCGGGTGTAAACTTCGAATCCGCACCAATCCGAATCGGGTCGTTGGTCCATGGCACGTACCACTTACCATCGGAAAAAGTATTGGTCCAAAGGGAATAGCCATTGATGTACCCCTTGATCGTATTTGTATCCCACGTATACACCAGATGATCCCAAATTCCCACCGTAAGATTCGTTCCACCAAACAATCTGCTGTTGTAGTTCAAATTGCTAAGGTTATTTGTTGTTCCGCTATCGCCCGAAATAACACGCAGAAAATATGTCATATCTTCTCCGGTACTGGCATTATCGCGCCATAATATCCAACCTTGGCGTTCAGCGCTCACTCGTTCTGAGTTATACCCACCACAAAAAATAGAGGCAGAAATACCTGTCGCCTCCTTGCGCAGACACCAGATTTCGATACTCATGCTCGTATTCGTGGCAAGCGCGGGCAAACTCGGAATTTCGATGTAATTGTCGATTCCAGTCCAATACCCAGGCGGGTTGAAATGCGGTGCCGTATCGCCCATGACCGCACTCGGATCAGATCCCATCGGCATCGTCCAATAGGCGCCATCACCCGCAGAGCCTACAGAGCCATAGTTGGTCGCTATACCCGTTGGCCCCGCCAAAACGCCGCCTCGCGGCTCATCAAACCGCCAATAGCCGACCGGATTCAAATTCGAAACGGCAGACGGATAGTCGGCCATAACCGGTAAAGCACCTAACGCGACAAGAATCATGCATATTATTTTTAGCACCATAACAAACACGTCCTTCCTATTCCCGGATTGTGCGCCCCCATTCTACCGCATGGTCCACGCTCTGGCGAGCGTAGCTACGTGGAACCCCGCTCTGGTGGTTTTTGAGAACGGCTTGTCACTCCTCTTGCATGTACGGGTTGGGGATGTCTTCCCAGGTCTCGTGGCGGAGGCGCCAGGTGCCCTCTTCCTTGACCATGGTGACGGTGCCCCGTGAGAAAACCTCCTGCCCCGTCTCGCGGTCCGTGCGCTGACCCAGATAAAGCAGCGTTGCCAGGCGGTCGTTTTCCACCTTCTTCTCAATCAGTCGCAAGCCCTGCGGCAGCCGCGACCGCCCCA
This sequence comes from uncultured Victivallales bacterium, assembly GCA_964583785.1. Classification (GTDB taxonomy): domain Bacteria; phylum Verrucomicrobiota; class Kiritimatiellia; order UBA8416; family UBA8416; genus UBA8416. The sequence goes on along the minus strand of CAZOXS010000474.1, from coordinate 2,879 downwards.
GCATGATCTCCTCGTGGACGCTAGCCTCCGTGGCGGAAGACCGTTCGCTCATCGACCCCAGCACCATCTTCGCTTCCACCCGCAGCTTGGCGCTATGGATGATCGCATACACCTGCTCCGGTGCGTAGCCGACATAGACGACTGGCCGCTTGGTTTCGTTTGCCGCCCTAACCCCGGTAACCAGGATCGAAATCAATACACAACCCGCAAGCAATACCTTCATTTTTCTCCTTGTCGTATAATGCCTAAACCTGAAACTTCGGGGTTAGACTGCAGACCGCAGACTGCAGACCTATTTCGATGAACGAGCCCAACCATCGCATCAATCGGCTGTAACTTTACCGTTTTCTCCAGATGTTTCAAGTACGTAACTGCGTTCGCCAGAACGCGGATGGGCCAACCGCGCTGCTCGGCCATCCTCCACGCTCTGGCGAGCGTAGCTACAGGAACCACGACTGGCGAGCGCAGCTACGGGCATGCTGGCGAAGCGTAGCCACAACACCTTGCCGATCGCCGCTGCCTATCGGAAGCGGATCACAGAACCTTCCGGGTCACCCACAACCTTGAACTGCCAAGTCAAGGTGTCGGTAATACCCGCAAACCCATTACCCGAACTGTCCGTGACGGCACCGGGATCAATCAGAACCGCGTACTCGGCACCTCGGGTCAGCAGGGACGGTGGTTGGATCGTCATCGTCGAGCCCACGATGGTGACCTGTGCACCGTTGACCGGAATCATGATACTACCGACGGGGCCAGATACCAGCCTAAGCTCGATATTGCCCGTATTCGCAGTGATCGGCTCATCAAACGAGGCCACAATCGCCGCGTCCTGCTCGACATAACGCTCATTATGCTCCGGAACCCTATTCGTAATAGTCGGACGGGCTAAGTCGTAAGCTGTGAACTCGACCTGAGCTAAGCCCACGTTTGCCGTCGAACCACCATTGGTAATAATCTCAATGCCTATATAACGAGCAGAAATACCATTAAGTGCTAAAATCGCCTGCGGAGTATTGTTGTTGAGGGCATTAACCGGCAAGGTCAGCACGCCAGCAGTATTCAACTGCGTCCAATCGCCAGTACTAAAATCGTAATCACCTGTATTGCCCTTAGAAGCTGGCATAGCAGGCAAGGAATTGATTCCAACGCCACTTGAATAGTAAACATTATAGTTGACCGTATTTCTTGTTGTGGAGTTATCACGTTTATTCCATAGGAACATATTGGCTAAACCCTCGATTGACCCGCCAAAATCCATTACGGCCCAACCGATTTTGTTGTTGATCGTGCTTGCAGGATTTAGAATTTCATTAGAACCCCATTCGCTATACCATGAATCATTCGCATAAGTCCAAACAGACGGGTCGTTCGGATTTGCAGTGGTGGTTATACGCGGATAGTGATCTGCGGTTCCAAAGTTATATGATAGGTTCCCATTCAGCATATCAGATAAGTGCCCAACAGAAGCTGGCCAAGAGCCACCATTGTGCCCAGTCACACCGAGCACCGTCAGCACCCTACCACTAGTCGGCAACGCCGTTGCAAACTGCCACGTCGCGGTGCTTGTAATGCCAGCAAACGGATTGCCGTACGTATCCCGGACAATGTCATTCGCAATGAGCACCGCATACGTTGCGGCCCGATCCAGATACGCCGTCGGATTGATCGTTACCACCGCACCCGAGAACGAAACTTGGGAATCCGTCACTGGAATCACGATTGTTCCGCCACTCGTGATATTCGTGATCACGATATTACCGGCATTCGCCACGACATCCTTGTCGAAGGTCACCGTCAACACAACCGCTGGATCCACAGCAGTAGCTCCATTCGTGGGGCTCAGTGACAACAATTCCGGTGGCGTGCTGCTCGGTGTCGCCGTCGTGAACGCCCACGTATTGGTGGTGCTGATGCCGCCATACGCCAGAATCGCCGAAGTTCCAATCAATACGGCATACGTCTTGCCCTCGGCAAAGTCGGCCGTCAAATCAATCACCAGATTCGTGCTGTCCACCACCGTGACCTGCGCATTCGGCAGCGTGATGGATGTAGCCGTACCATCCGTAATATTCGTAACCGTGACAACACCACCATTCACCACTGCCACCACGGAATTGAAGCTTGCCACCAACTGCGCATCGAGTGCCACTTCCGTAGCAAGATTGGCGGGCGTTACCGAATCCAGCACAGGCGATGGTGCCGCCGTAAAGCTACCATTCGGCGAAGCCCATATATCCGTCGCCACATTCGTCGCCACAAACGTGTAATAATACGTCGTGCCCGGCGTCAAGCTGCCCACGGATACCGACAATGCCTGGTCCATCACATTCGTGAACGATCCCACCCCATCGCTGCCCTTTGTGTCGTCTGCCAGCCAAGCTGCCGCATTGACATTGTTGCTCTCACTCCAGTATGCCGTGACCGTGAAGACCGACTGCGTGGCATCCAATTCACCCCGCAAATCTGCCGTCAATTGCGTCACATTCGCTGCCGTCGTATTGGTGACACCAATGCCAGCCGGAGCCACAGTCAGGATGTTCGTTTCCGCATCCGACCACGTTGCACCAAAACCATTCGTCGCATACACGCGATACGCATACTCCTGCCCATACAGCAAACCGGTCACATTCGTCGAGAACGTCACACCCTCGCTGATGTTGCCAACACCAATCACGAAGTTCGTGTCCCAGTTCGCAGGCGTCGTTAAGCCATCGCTCGTGCCAAAGTAAATCCGCACATCGCTAAGCGTGCCATTGATCGCAGTTACCTCGCCTTGCAGCATCGCCGTACCCACCCCGATGTTGGCGGCACCGCCGGACGTGCCGACAACCGGAGGCTGTGCCGCCACCGTTGTAAAGCTTGCATTCGGCGTGGCC
>CAZOXS010000473.1:0-8036 GCA_964583785.1 uncultured Victivallales bacterium | reverse complement strand
GAGGGTGCAGGGGCGGCTTGGATGGGGCTGATCCCGCTGCTGCTGGTCATCCGCGCCTCGCGTCCGAAGGCGGCTTTTGCCTGGGGCTGGGCCAGCGGATTGCTCTTCTGGCTGCTGACGCTGTCCTGGCTGCTGGCCCTGCGACACACCTGGGGCGGACTCGCCATGCCGGCGCTGGGCTGGATCGCCTTATCGGCCTATTGTGCGCTCTACACCGGTTTCTTCGCATTTGTGTTCGCCGCCGTTCCGGGCACCCGGCGGCTGCTGCCGGTGCTGGCGGCACCGCTCCTGTGGGCGGGCACGGAATGGCTGCGGGCCTCGATTTTCGGCGGGTTCCCCTGGAACCCGCTGGGCGTCAGCCAGTATCGTAACATCGCCGCCATCCAGATGGCTACGCTTGGCGGAGTCTACGCGGCTTCCGCCCTGATCGTGCTGCTTAATGCCGCCTTGGCGATGACCATCCTGCGGATCTACGGCGAGATCCGTAACCGAAGCGCCCGGCGGCGACGTGTGCATAGCGAACTGATGGTCGGGCTGGCCGTGGTCGCCATCTGCTGGTCCTGGGGCGTGCGTACCGTCAGGCAGGGTGAGTCTGATGCGGCCGGACCGGTCCTACGAGTCGCCGCCATCCAGCCTGCGATACCGCAATTGCAGAAGTGGGACGACTCCCATGAGCACGATATCGCCAAGGCCCTCGGCGAGCAGACCGAACTGGCCCTGATGAGCCGCCCGGACCTGATCGTCTGGCCCGAGACCGCCACCCCCGGCATGCTGCGGATCGATCCGCTATCGCAGCGTCTGGTGGACTCGATTTCCGTTCAGGGTAACGCCTACCTGCTGGCTGGCTCGATGGACTACCGGCAATTGACAGAGCAGGATCCGGAGTATCTGAATGCCTCGTTCCTGATCGCCACCAACGGCCTGATCGCGGCGGTCTACAACAAGCGCCACCTGGTACTGTTCGGTGAGTATTTGCCGTTCGAGAATCAATTGCCCTTCATGAAACAGTGGTCTCCGCTCGGCTTCAGTTGCATCAGCGGCGAGCCCGATCAACCGCTGATGGATCTGGCAACGCCGGGAACGGACGGACGCGAGCCGGTCCGGCTGTCGGTCCTGATCTGCTTCGAGGACGTGTTCCCCTATCTGGCCAGACGCGATGTCCAGCGTGGCGCGCGCCTGCTGGTCAACCAGACCAACGACGCCTGGTTCGACGGCTCGGCTGCCTCGCGGCAGCATATCGCCAATGCCGTGCTGCGGGCGGTGGAGAACCGGATACCGATGGTGCGGGCCGCCAATACCGGCATCACCTGCTTCATCGACCGTTTTGGCCGGATCATCAAGCAGTTGCCAAACCGGGGACAAGGGTATCTGGTTGATGAGCTGGAAACAGCGGCTGCCGGTATGCCGCTAACCCGCTACACGCGCTCGGGTGACCGGCTGTTCGGACTGCCCTGCGCAGTGGCAACCGTGCTGGCCGCCTTGTTCGTGCTGCTGCGGGACCGGGTTGCCGGGGGCTTCAGAACCGGACGCCGAAGCGAAGCAGAAGCTGGTTCACTCCCCAGTTAGCCTCATCCGTGCCGGCATTGGAAAGATGCCGCAGGCGCAGCCCCAGCTCGAAGCGCTCGTCGCGCGAGAAAAGCAATCCGATACCGACATTTGAGCCTGCCTGCCAATGCCGTCCCAATTCCTTGCCCTCGATCCGGTCTTCGGTCAGGTAATGCAACCCGAAACCGGCATCGATATACGGACGTACCGTCGAAAGTGGCAAGCGGGTGCAGCTATAACGAAGCAACAGCGATATGCCGGCCTCGTGCAGACTGGTAACGCCGGTATGGCCCTCCTCGCCCTCCCAGTAGCTCAGCAGGAATTCGCTGTAGGGATTGACAAAGCCATATCGCCCGAACGTCCGATACCAGTCGAAATGATAATCGAGCGCGATCATGCCGACCGCCACCTCGCCATCGCTCCGGCCTACGGCGGCAACGGCGTTGAAGGGCCGACGCGACGGAGTCTGTTCACCCTCTGCCCGCGCGGTCTGGATGGTAGAAAGCACGACCACGCCAATCATCAAAAAGTATCTGGTTGTCATCGACATATTCATTTACCCGTGATCCTGATTACAATAAACGAGTGTGCAAGATAAACGGACATCTTTCCCAGCGCAATCATTATTCGGCGGAATCAGGCAGGAGATCATCTTCGGTGAGGGATTGGCGGTCAGGGCCGCAAGAGCGCAGCACCGGGCCGTCCGGGGTCAGCGCGTAGTGGTAGGGCGTGCGCCAGGGATCGGGCCTGACGACATTGACATAATTGCCGTTCCAGCCGGGAACACCGGGGTTCACGACCAGCGCCTTCAGCCCCTCCTCGTCGCCTGGGTAGCGACCTGTGTCGTCGCGAAAACGCTCGAGCGCGACCCGCAGGGCATACAGTTCCCTTGCGGCCCGGGCCTCGCGGGTGAGTCGCGGCGCTTCGCCTGGCGGACTCATCCGTTTGGCCCGCCCGACCAGCAGGCCGCCGATCAGCAACAGGAAAAGCAGTATGCCACCGAGCACGACCGGTCGACGACTGAACCGCAGATCCTCCGGCGCGATAAACTCCCGTCGCTGCCGATCGCTATCCCGATAGATCTTCTCGCGCATGCGCTGGCGTTCGCGAAACGTCGTCGGGCGCAGCCTCGGCGGCACAACAAAGGCCTTCTCGCAATGCGGGCAATGTGAGGGGGTCGGCTCCTGCTCGAAGGTCTTGTGACAGTATGGACAGCGCAGCTTTGGCATGACACGCCTTCAGGGATCGAGGTTCTCGAGTTCCATGGATTCGAGATTCACGCGCCGGTAGTAGCAATTGCGCGGTTCGCCCTGCCGGTTCTTCGTGTGACAGATACTGCCGCGCTTCGGGCGTACCTCGTAGACCAGTGAGTTCTGCTCGCAATTGACACGCACCTCGAGCAGCTCGAACGTCTCGCCGGAGGTGGCCCCTTTTTCCCAGAGTTCGTTGCGCGAGGTACTCCACAACACCAGCGTGCGTTTCGCGATCGAGGTTTTCAACGCGTATTCGTTGGTGTAGGCGATCAGGATGATCTCACGGGTATCCGCGTGCTGGACCGCCACCGGGATGACGTCCGGCGAACCGGCGGCGATCTTGGCGATCTTCGAGAAATCAAGCTGCAGGGTGGTCCCTTCTTCCAGTTCCTTGCTCATGGGCAAACTCCTTTTTCGGTTATCGATAACGGGAGGCTAATGAAGCCGCGCGGCTAACGCAAGTTCAGAGTTCCTGTTTTTTTTGGCCGCAACGGGCAGGAGCCGCCGCTTATCAGAAGATCAGGGTAAGGCCGGCGATGGTCTTGTATTCGTGGTAGTTGACCGATTCGGTATAGAGGCCTTCCCAGTAGGCTTGCAGGTAGCGTCCGAGATTCATCCGCAAGGACGCATTCGCGGTGAACACCTCGACCCACTCCGACTCCGGACCGTCACCGGGATCGAACCGGAACAGTCGCCCACGCTCAACCAGCCGTTCATAGGCCGCCTCGTCCTCGGGCCGGATCGCCTCGCGGGCATACCCCCACTTCAGGGCGATGTCGTAATAGAAGCGGTAGATATTATTGCGCAACTGGCCGGCCACCATCCATTGATTAAGGCGGTAAGGCGTCCAGTAATCCCCCTTGAAATGTTTGGCGTTGACGTAACCGTACTCAAGCCCCGCGAGCACGCCCGCATCCTCCACCAGTTCCCACATCGTCGAGATCTCGGCATGCAGGCGCTCGTTGCCATCGTTGATATCGAAATAGCTGGCGCGTGTCCAGATGTCCCACCCATCGGTCACCCGCAGTGTCCCGCCATAGGCATACTGGTCGTACGCCAGCTGATCCTCGACCAGTGAACGTGCAGAGGGCATGACCGAGTGGTCAAATCGCAGGAGCACATCGAAGGCCAGCGCCGGGCGAAATGCCGTCTCAAGCATATAGGCCCAATCATCGAAATAAGCATCCCCGCGGTACTCGTGACGCTCCAGTCCGGCATTGAGCGTAAGCGGCGAACTTCTTGTATTTCCCCGCTCGTAACGCATCCCGAGACGCGCCCCGACAAACGTCTCGGTCACCTCGGCGCGGCGGCCTTCCAGCACGGGTGTTTCCTCCTCGCCCGCCAGATTCACCGTGTAGTCCTGCTGGAACGCACCATAGCCGCCGCGGACCTCGCCATGGATCACGGGGGTCAGGTAAAGACCCGCAAAACCCGCCGTCGCCCAGTTGCGCCGATCCAGCGCATCGCGGAACCAATCGAAGCGGCCGCCCACAAAGGGATGTTCGATCTCCAGGTCGAGCATCCCCTTGTCCGACTTTTCCGTCTGGCGTGCCATACCGAAGCGCAGCGCCAGATGATCATAGACGTAGGCCTCGATGCGATCGTAGGGTTGCGTCGGGTAGCCGGCCCGGCGCAACATCGCGAGATTCTCGCGTGCCCGGTACAGACGGCCATCAAGCGCCGCGAACTCGGCGCGCATGCGCCTAGCCAGGAAAAGCGGGTGATGCATCGTCAGGTGATTGATCAAGTCCTGGCCTGAGTCGAAAACCCCGGGGGCGTAGCGCTGGTACATGAGCGGATTGTCGCCATTGACCGCATGCCCGAACACCGATTGCGTGAAGCCAATCTCGTAGTTGACCGCCGCCTCGTTGAGATTGATCGCGATGGCGTTGTCGATGTTCCCGAGCAGCCCCTGCCCGTATTCGCCGTAGGGGTAGGCCACGAAGTTGACCGGTTCCGACTCACCGAGCCATTCGCGCAACAGGCGGCGGCTCTCGCTGTATTCATGGCGCACCCGCTTGGCAAAATCCAGTTCGGACTCATACATCTCGTCGCCTTCCAGCCAGATCCGGTTGGCCAGCCCGCTGCCCAGACGCCCATCCTCACGCACGGGCACCAGTCTGACGGCATCATACAGCATACTGCCGATCACCCAGCGCCCGGTCTTCGCGAACTCGCGCAGGGTCTCGATACCCGCCATACCGGCGTGCCCCTCGTTGACCGGTCCTGCCGGCACATCCAACGCGAAGACCAGGTCCAGGTCGTTCGCCACATCCGTGGCCAGCCGCAAGGTCCTCCCATCAACCTGATCGAACATGACGATCACCGCGCGTGGAGGAACGTAGTCGCCACGCTTATCCCACGCGGGGATCTCAAGTTCGGCAAAATACGGGGCGATCTGCGACGGCGTGAGGAAGCGGTAGCCGGCCTGTTTCAGCGCCAGCATCTGAAGCCGGAAGCGTCGTGCCGACATGGAATCCGACCAGTCACTGTCACTGAGAACGCCATATTGCAGCACGGCCACCGCGCCGCGCAGCCCGGTGGCCTCGAGCTTGTCCAGCGCATCGTAGGCTTCGGGCAGGTTGCTGCGGGAGAGTTCGAGGCGTGCATGCATCTGGTGCAGGTACGGATTAAGCGGGTTCACGGACGCGAGGTAGTCAAGATGCTCGCGGCCCATGCTGTAATTGCCGGTCGCCTGGGCGACCTCGAACAACCCGTTGCGCGCGCCCAGCACATTGGTCGTGGCGTTATCGGTCAACCAGTCGAACTGCCGGGCGGAGGCCACATATTGCCGGTTCATCAGCAGCAGGCCCCCGTATGTCTGCCGCCAGGAGGGATTGCCCGAGTCAATCTCAAGCAGGGCCTCCACCGATTCGATCGCCTCCTCGAGCGAATACTTCTGCGGCTCGCGCTCCCACAGGCGTGTGTAGATCTCGATCATCTTGACATGGGCCTCGGTCAGGACCCGTTCGTCTGTCGAGGTTCGGACAATACGCTGAAGAAAAGGCAATGAAGCCGCCGGATCATTGCTATAGCGGGGGGCCTCGGCCAGCAGCAGCAGCAGTTCGAGGTCGGTATCGTTCGTGCGCAGCAACCGCCCCGCATGGATCTGGGCCTCGATCAGGTTACCGGTGCGCAGCAGGCAGCGGGCATGCACACGGGCCAACTCGCGGTCATTGGGCAGAGCCCGCACCCCGCGTTCGAGCAACGGCAACGCCTCGTCGTAGTTCCCGTTCTCGAACAGCGAGACACCCAGCTCGTTCTGGATATCCATCCGGTCCGGGTAGCGGGCAAGCAGCTCACGCAGCAATTGCACGGAGGCCTGGTAGCGGGCGGTCCAGCGATATAGCGTGGCCAGCACCAATTGCGGCTCGAGCTGGTGCGAATCCAGTTCCAGACTGCGCTTAAGGTGGAACTCGGCCTCACGCAACCGTCCAGTGCCGACAAACGCATTACCCATCAGCAGATGCGCTTGCGGGTGCAGCGGGTCGAGCGCGACATATTTCTTCCACAGTTCAACGGCATCCGCTTGGCGACCGACACGCCAGTAGGTCCAGCCCAATGTCGACCAGACCGGGGCCAATGTGGGTTCGGCCGCCAGCACCGCCTCCAGTTTCGGAATGGCCTCCTCGAATTCCTCATCGAGCACCAGATCCATACCTTCATACATCAGGTGCTGTATCCGGGCGGTCTCGCCCATGCCGACTCCCACCTGCCCCGTATCCAACCCGGCGCGCTCGACCCCCTGTTCCCGCGGGATGAGCATCGGTGCCACGGCCTTGTAGATCTCATCCGTCGCATAACGCGCTTCGCGGCTTACAGCCACCGGGGGCTGGTTTGTCGCCGCTGCCCCGGCTTGCCGGGCGGTTGACGTGCCAGGGTATTGCAGGCCCAGTACCGCCGCCATCAACATCGCATAACGCCATTTAATGTTCACTTGCATATTATTCAACGATGCCCCTTAGTTTTCCAACTGAACGTAGGCCGCGGCACCTTGCCCGACCACCGAGCATAAGCCACCTGGCTGCCAAAGGGCCTTTGCACGGATGGACAGGCAAGGGTGCCCGTCCACCATTTGGATGTATTACTTGAACTCCTTGGCCGGGAACGCGGTTTGCAGCAATCCGGCCAGGTACTCGGCTCCGTTCCGGTTGAGGTGGATACCATCCTCGGAACGCACATCCAGCGGCATTCCGTTGTCCTGGATGATGTAGGCCTTGTAGGCGCCTGGAGGCGAGAGCAGGTCGAGGGTACTGAAGTACGTCACCCGATCGCGTGCATCCGCCTGCTGCACCACGATTTTTTCCATCGCACGAACCTCGGCATCCAGCTTATCCTCGCGCATTCGCGGCATGCCGATCCAGACCACCCGGCGCGTGCTGCCGCCCGCCAGCAGCAGATCCATCAGCCGACCGACCCGGCGTCCGTACTCCGCGTCCCAGCCCGGCGTACCGAATGGCAGCACACCAGCACCCGTGCGCATCGCCTGGTTGTCATTCGCCCCCATCATGACAAAGACCAGTGCCGGGGATTGCGCCGCCATCAGTGCCTCTGCCTGCGCGTGCCAGTCATACAGGTCCAGCCGTGCCAGCCCCGAGCCGATCGAGGTAACCACGTCCACCTCGGCCTTGGCGTCCGCGTACTGCTTGCGGATCGCGCGTCCCACCGACTTCATCATCGAGTCGCCAAGCGCGGTCATGTCCGCCGCCGGTGCCGGTGGGCAAAGCACAACGAGTCCTAGCAGGCCTGCCGCCACAAAAAGTCTTCCGGAAGCCATCATTCAGTCACCTCTTTCGCTGTTTCATTCATCAGGCGTTCGATTCCCGAACGCAGTTTAGTCACACCCATCCGCCCCGCGAACGCGGCCACGGGTGCGCTCAGGGCGATCGCATACTCGCGCGGCGCCCCGTAGGCCATGCGCTGCGCGTTGCGGAGCAACCCCTCCGCATTCAGTAGCAGCGCGGCCACATAGAACACCGCCAAGGCGGCGCCGACTTTCCTCATCGGGCTCGCTTCTGGTTTATCCTGCCTGTCGTCATGCATACGCGAACTCCTAGAATTGGAAGTAGATGAACGGAGCAACGCCCTGCGGTCCCAGCCCCAATATGACCGTGATTATGAAGGCGGCGATCAGCCCTTGCAACAGGAAACTACGGCGATTATACCAGTGCCATACCGGCTCAAGCCGGCCGCCGTCGGTCAATTGCACGGCAAAGCCGCCCGCCAGCAGCACCACGG
>CAZOXS010000472.1:0-6607 GCA_964583785.1 uncultured Victivallales bacterium | reverse complement strand
GGTTTGGTATTGACGGTGTTGGAGACCCGATTATTGGTGCTGCTGGTTTCGATGCCGCGATCACGGATATCGCCGGTCTGGGTATTTCCATCCAGTATCTGGAGAATAATTCGACCCAAGTCTACGGCGTTGATAACTTTGGGTTGACGGTGCCGGAGCCGGAGACGTATATGGTGCTGGGGATGGCGCTGCTGACCGTGGCATTCGTGTTCCGCAAACGTATCACCGAATCGCTGGATGAAGCTCGCGCGATGATGCAGATGTAGGCTTGGATTTACCAGAAGCCCCGGCTGCCTGGCAGCCGGGGCTTTTTTGTTGGCAAGCTAGTCGTCTTGTAGCCACGCTCGCGTAGAGCGTGGATGGTGTAAGCCAGCGGCCTGACACGAACCCTCGACGGCCTGGCGGCCATGGCTACACGGTTTCGCTTCAGTCTGCAGTCTTTTTTTCCGCTTTCCACTGGCGATCGAATCGGCTAGCCTTTCTCTTTTCCCGCTATCATAAAACCGGAGTTGCGATTATGCAGTTAAATCCCTGGATCAGGAATATCCCCGTCTACGAGCCCGGTCGGCCGATCGAGGAGGTCGCCCGCGAGCTGGGCATCGACGATGTCGAGGATATCCTCAAGGTCGCCTCGAACGAGAACGAACTGGGGCCTTCGCCCATGGCGATCGAGGCGATGCACAAGGCCGCTGCGTCCATGCACCGTTACCCCGATGGCGGCTGCTTCTACCTCAAGCAGAAACTCGCTGCCAAACTCGGGGTGCAGCCCGGCAACCTCCTGTTCGGCAATGGTAGCAATGAGCTGATTGAATTCCTGGGGCATGTCTATCTCGGGCCGGGGCGTCACCTGGTCATGAGCGAAATGGCGTTCGTGGTCTACCGGCTCGTGGGCGCGCTTTTCGATGCGGAGGTCACCGCCGTGCCGATGCGCGACTTCACGCACGACCTGGATGCCATGCTCGAGGCGGTTACGCCGGAAACCCGCCTCGTGGCCGTCTGCAACCCGAACAATCCCACCGGTACCCACGTTGCGCCCGAACAGCTGGTGCGCTTTCTTGACGATCTGCCGGAGCATGTGCTGGCGATCGTCGATGAGGCGTATATCGAACTGATGCCACAAAAAGACCGTCCCGATCTGATCCGCGAGATTCGCGACGGGCGACGGAACCTAGTGGTGCTGCGCACCTTTTCGAAGGCGTACGGTCTGGCGGGGCTGCGGCTCGGTTACGCCGTGGCGGATGCCGGTCTGATCGCGATGCTCGAGCATGTGCGCCAGCCCTTTAATGCGAATGCCATGGCCCAGGCCGCCGCCATGGCGGCCCTGGATGATGAGGCGCATATGGCGCGTTCACTCCGTTTAGTGGAGGAGGGGCTCGCCTTCTTTGGCCGCGAGCTGGATGCGCTTGATCTCCCGTACGTTTCCTCGTCGGCCAATTTCATCCTGATCAAGACCGGCAACGGTCGCGAGATGTGTGCCGCGTTGCAGCAGCGCCATGTCATCACCCGTCCGATGAACGGCTACGGCCTGCCCGACTGGATCCGCATCACCCTCGGCACCGCCGCGCAGAATGCGCGGGTGCTTTCAGCACTGAAGGGCGCTTTACCTTTGCACACGAGTTCCTTGCCATAAGTAGGTCGTGGCACCTTGCCCGACCAGCCGGACATAAGCCCGCCGGCAACCAAGCCACCTTTGCTCGCCTGGACGGGCAAGGGTGCCCGTCCTACTCCGCTCGTAGTCGTGAACTTGGTTAAGTCCAAAAAATACGTATTGACGAGTTCTAAGGGTTTCCCTTATAGTCACCTTGCTAGAGTGCGATTGTCTGGCATTAATCGTATCGGAGCCCTCTCAGCATGAGCTATTATCGGACATTGGGATTGTCGGCGGAGCCGTTTTCAACGAGCCCCGATCCGGCATTCTTTTATGGTTCGACCGAGCATCGTGCTGCCCTTTGCCGCCTGCAGATCTCGATCGCCCTCAAGCGCGGGCTGTGTGTCATGGCGGGCGATATCGGCACTGGCAAGACGACGCTGGGGCGTCGGCTCGCGCAGGTGCTATGTGAAGATGAGTCGGTCGACTTCCGCATGATCCTCAATCCGTATTTCCGCACGGAAAAACAGTTCCTTTCGCGTATGGCTGGGCTTTTCCATGTGCCGGTACGCGATGAGAAGCGCGCCAACGCGCTTGACTACATGGAAGCCATTGAACAGTATCTGTTCACCGCCGGTGTGGAACAGAACCGGACCGTGGTGCTGCTGATCGACGAAGCCCAGATCCTGCCGGACTTCGTGTTCGAGGTGCTTCGTATCCTGCTCAACTACGAGACCAACGAGTTCAAGATCCTGCAACTGGTGCTGGCCGGGCAGCTTGAGCTGCTGCCGCGGATTGCCGCGATGCCCAACTTCTGGGACCGCATCTCCACCAAGGTGATGCTCAAGACGTTGGCACCGGGGGACGTGCGCGACCTGATCCAGGCACGGTTGCGCGCGGCCGGCTATCACGCCGCGCAGCCGCTGTTCACGCCGGAGGCGGTGGAGTTGATCCACGCGCATACCGAGGGCCTGCCGCGACGCGTGAATATTCTCTGTCATAATGTGTTGGAATATCTGGTCATGTATGATACTAAAAGGGCTGATCGTAAAACGGTCCAGCAAGTCATCGAGCGCGAATCGGCCTCGGATGATTTCAGGAGCATTGTTTTTGAACAGCGGGCTGGTCAGCAGGATGCTGAAGAACCCGGTGGTTTTTTGCGCGTGGTGAACGCGTAGGCGACTTTACGGAGAGATGCAGATGGCGGCGGATGAAGAGCTAACCCCTGAAGAGAAGCTGCTGCGGGTTATCCAGAAGGGCGATACGCCCCCATCAGGAGCCATGCCGGGGGTGGGGAATGGCGGCGTGGCGACGGGGCTTGATTCCGCCGTGGAAAGCACCGCGATGGCCTCGGGTATTCCACCGGCGGGACGAGGGCTGGCTTTGCTGAACCGTGCCCTGGCGGCGGCGGCGGTGGTTTTCCTGCTGTTGGCGGGCTACGAGACCTATCTGAACATGCCAGCCAATGCCACCGTTTACCCGGCCCAGCCGCTGGAGATTGGCGAGAGTGCCGATGATGCACCGGCCGTATCGCTTAGCGATACGCTGGACATGTTGGCCCGGCGGCGGGTCTTCGGGCCGGCTCCGCGAAATGACAATCCTACCGGAGGAATCACAAATGTGCCCCCCTTGATCGGCTGGCGCTCCTATGCACGCGACAACCTGACCCTGATGGGAATGTCCGACGTCAATCGCGTGCAGGATGGGGTGGCGGAGACTGTGCGCGAGGCCATTGTGATGGATAATAAAGTAAAAAAAATGCTTTTTCTCAAGCAGGGATCAACCCTGGTGCTGGCTGAGCAGGAGGTCAGCGTGTCGAGCATCGGGGAAACCGCGATTGAATTACGAATGGGCGAAGAGATATTGAAGATCGAGTAGACAGGGGACTATTAATATGCTGAAACTATCTAAAGCCGCTCAATGGGCCGTTCTGGTGATGGTGTGTCTTGTTTTCGCAGGCGGAACCATTGCGCAGACGGAGGATGCTGGCGTTGCCGGACCTCGCTCACTGAGCGAGTACGGCATCGAGGGCCTCGATACGCTGGTGAACCTCAAGGCGCTCGATACCTGGGATGTGGTGCAATTGATCGAGTTCCTGGCGTACCGCGGCGGGCTCCGTAATGTGGTCATCGGCAAGGGGGTCGCCGGCCTGACGACCAAGCTGAAGTTCGACGAGGTAACGGTCGGCGATGCGCTTGAGGTCGTGTTGTCGGTAAACAACCTGGCCTACACGATCAAGGGTGGCATCCTGACGATCATGGGCGACGCCGAATACCGGGCGCAGTACGGCGTCAGCTTCTACGACCAGAAGCAGGTGCGCATTCTTGAACTGAAATATGCCGATGCCACGCGTGTGTCCACATTGCTTGCACCAGTCAAGAGTGAGCAGGGGACGATTGTGGCTGATCCGGTGACCGGGACCCTGATCCTGGTCGACACGCCAGACAGGATCCGCGAGATGGAACGGGTGGCCATGTCGGCGGATATCGCGACCATTGATCGGCAGATTCCGACCGAGACCCGGCAGTTCGTGCTGCAGAATGCGGAACTGGGCGAGATCCAGGGACAAATCAACTCGCTCCTGACGCCTGAAGTCGGTGCCATGCGTACGGACGTTCGTACGCGTTCGCTCATCATCACCGATCTGCCACACAAGATGGAGGAGATCGACAAGCTGATCACCATGTTCGACCGCCGCTCCAAGCAGGTCTTCATCGAGGCCAAGATCGTGCAGGTTTCGCTTAGTGACCAATTTAGTTTCGGTGTGAATTGGGATTATGTTTTCCAAGGATTGAATCCGCGTTCAGTGCTGGGCATGTCAAGTCAGCCAGCACTTATTAGTCGAGCCAACATCCAAGAAACAGCTTTGAGCGCGCGCGACCAAATTCTTAATCAAGCTGATGCATCAGGAGGAATGTCGTTGTCATATAGCACGATCGTGGGTGGCCAGGACCTCAATATGGTGTTGCGGGCGATTGAAGGCATTGGTGAAACCAAGATCCTGTCAAATCCGCATATTGCGACGCTGGATGGCAAGAAGGCTGAGATCAAGGTGACGACCCGCGAGCCGTATTCGGAAGCCAAGCTGGAAACCGGATCCACCAATGTCGTGGGCGAAACCTTCCAGTTCATCGACGTCGGTGTATCGCTGGATGTGACCCCTCGGATCAATGACGAGGATATGATCAGTATGTTGATTCGTCCTGAAATCAGTTCTGTGATCGCTCGCTATAAGGGTTCTATACCATCTACTGATGGGGTGCCGGTTGTCAGAACATCCTATGCCGATACCAGCGTGCTGATCAAGAATGGCGAGACAATCATCATTGCCGGTATGATTGAGAACGAGAAGCAGGAGTCCGAGTCCCGTGTGCCGATTTTGGGAAGAATTCCTCTGCTTGGCGTCCTTTTCCGCCAGCAGGTCCGCGAAAGCAAGAACCGCGAGCTGATCGTGTTCCTGACGCCGCGGATTGTGTCCGGCGAGCGGCCTTACCTGCGGATGAAGGATGTGAAGAAGGATCCGAAACCGCTACGCAGCACCGCGCCTGCGGACGCCAAGTCGCTCAAAAGCCTGAGGTAGCCCAGTCGCGCCCGCGACTGAGGCTTGCACGGCAGCCGTTCAACCGTGCGCAAGAGCGGCAACCGCTTGCATACCGCAAAGCCACGCTCGCGGCGCGAGCGGGCTACAGACGAGCGGGCTACAAGATCAGCATGCAGTCGCCGTAGCTGAAGAAGCGGTAGCGTTCACGGACCGCTTCTTGGTAGGCGAGGCGGATGAGGTCCGTTCCGGCGAGGGCGCTGACCATCATGAGCAGCGTCGAGCGCGGCAAGTGGAAATTCGTCAGCATCGCATCGACGGCCTGGAAGTCGTAGGGCGGATAGATGAACAGGTCGCTGCGGCCCGTTGCCGCGCAGATTTGCCCCTTGCGATGCATCACGGATTCCAGCGTGCGGACGGAGGTACTGCCGACCGCGACGATCCTTCCGCCGCCAGTGCGGGCCGTCTGGATGGCGTTGGCCGTTTCGGGCGTGATCGTGTAGCGCTCCTCGTCCATGCGGTGCTCGCGCACGTCCTCCACGCTGACGGGGCGGAAGGTGCCGATCCCGACGTGCAGGGTCACCTCCGCCTTGCCGATGCCAGCCGCCTGTAGCTGGGCCAGCAGGGCCGGGGTGAAATGCAGACCGGCGGTCGGTGCCGCCACCGCGCCGGGTTGCGAGGCATAGACGGTCTGGTAGCGCGTGGTATCGTCGGCCCGCCTGGCATCATCATGCGTGCGCTTGATGTAGGGCGGCAGAGGCACATCGCCTTCCTGTTCGAGCACCTCGTAAAGCGGGCCGTCCGACTGCAGACGCACCTCGATTCGCCCGGCGTCTCCCTGTTTCAGGACGTCGGCCTGGATCCGGCCGTTGGCCAGCAGCAGGCGCGTGCCTGGTGCGGGCCGGTGCGAGGCGCGGCAGAGCGCCAGCCAGATGTCGTCGCCTAGGGGCTCGAGCAACAGCAGCTCCACCGCCCCGCCGGTCTTTTCCTTGATCCCGTAGATCCGTGCCGGTATGACCTTGGTGTTGTTCACCACCAGCAGGTCGCCTTGGCGCAGATACTGTCCGATGGCCGCGACCCGGCTGTGTTCAAGCGCGCCCGTGTCGCGCCGCACCACCAGCATGCGCGCATCCGTGCGCTGCGCGGCGGGCTGTTGCGCGATCAGTTCCGGTGGCAGCTCATAATCAAAATCACACGTTCGCATCCCGTCAATCCCTTCAGGCTATTCAACATCGCAAAGCAGTCTGCCACAACTCTGTCCGATGATAAAGGAAATGCTGGAAAATGAGGGAGGTAACGGGCGCTGTGCGAATGCGGGAGAGATTAAGGCGAAGGATTAGGGCGAAGGATTAGGGGGTAGATGGCCGTTTCCTTTATCTTTTGCCTTAATCGTTCGCCCTAATCTCTGATGCGCATAGGGTGTAAATGAATCGAAGTTACAGGTACGATCGTAGGAAGCGGGTCGACTAAGGGTGGGCCGA
>CAZOXS010000471.1:0-5028 GCA_964583785.1 uncultured Victivallales bacterium | reverse complement strand
GCCCCTTGAAGACGACCGGTCCGAATGTGAACGTGCCTTCGCGACGGGGGGTGAATGCCACGGGAAAGCGATATTCGTAGTAGGGGGCTCCGTTGTGCATTACCTCCTGGCGATCAAACCGGAAAAGCGCCTGTCGCCCGTTGTCGAACATGCCGCCGAACGGATCGCCACTGTTGGCCGTGAAGTTGTTGATCCGGAACCCGTTGCCGCTGTTGATCAGGATGGCGTTCAGTCGTTCGTGGATATCCTCGCTCTCGATGCCGTCATCCTTATCTTGATCAAGGTAAGGAATACTCAGGAACGGTGGTGCCTGTGCCGGCAGCGGGCTTTCGTTGGCGTAGGGTGGTTTCAGGCGGCGCACGAGGATGCGCAGGGTGATCGTGAACGTCTCGTCAATGATGACCTGCCGTTTGGTGCTATCGAGGAGAAGCAGCACAGTGTCCTGCTGTGGAACGGGACGGACGTTGATAGCGGGGCCGGACGTGGAGGCGATTGCCTTGCCGCCGGCCGTCACACGGACCGGGCCGAGGCGCTGTGTGCCGGCGGCAGTGGGAATGACGCGATACTGGAAAAGCCGTCCGCTGAAGCCGGTAACCTGCCGCCTGCCGTTAACGATCGTGATGCTCTGGCGGCTCTCGTCACGATGGCCGAGCAGGGTGACGGCACCGGGCAGCGCTGACAAGTCCGGTTCCATACCCTCGCTGAACCCGGATACCTGTACGCTCAGGGTGACCGCTTCGCCGAGATAGAGATCCGTCGGGTCGGCGACCGCCTCGATCCGCACCTCGGCGATGGTGCGTAGCGGAAATGCTCCGCTACAGAGCACGGCCAGCAGGAGGCAGCCCCAGCGCTTGGTAATTCTCGTGTTGCAATCAGGAAAAGTCATGCGGCGATTTATAACAATCCCGGGACGGGAATGCAATTATGGAACACGGAGGGTTTGAATTTCTGGGTAAGCCGACCGCCCACTGGTGTGGGCAAAAAACGAGCGGGTAACTTTTTGGGGTGATGGAGAGGATGGTAGGGCGGGGGCGCCGCACCCGCCGCTGTCCGTGGTTTGACCCTGTATCTGACCATGGTGAGCTTTTTGGTATTCCAATGGGCTGGCCTATGGGCTTTCCACGGACGCGGCGGGTCTGGCAGCCCCGCCCTACCTTCAACGTCTGCCTCCACCGGGGTAAACCCGGTGGGCGGCTTGAAGTTATAGGCAAGTTGGAGTATGTTGCTTTCATCATTCGTAAAAAGGGACGGCAGTATGGTAACCATGTCTTTCTACCTGGCGGTATTTCTCAGTGCGTTTCTGCTTTTCGTGATCCAGCCGATGCTGACCAAGGTCTTGCTGCCGGATTTCGGCGGCAGCTATCTGGTCTGGGGCAGTGCGATGGTCTTCTTCCAGGCGGTCCTGCTGGCGGGCTACGTTTTCGGTCATGCCGTGCAGCGGCGCGGCGGCGTGCGGCGCTACGCCCGCTGGCACGGGGTGGTGCTGCTGATGCCGTTCGCATTCTGCCCGTTCCGCTTCGAGACCGTGGGATGGGCAACCGGCTTGCCGCTCGCGCCAGCTGTCTTCTGGCGGCTGCTGGTGATGGTCGGCGGTCCGTTCCTTGTGCTGTCGATGACCAGTCTGGTGCTGCAGCGCTGGCTGATGATCTCGCCGGTGCGGGCCCGGTCAAACCCCTATGTGCTCTACAGTGCATCCAACGCGGGGTCGGTGCTGGCGCTGCTGGCCTATCCGGTGCTGATCGAACCGTTCGTGCCGCTCGAGACGCAAGGTCTGCTCTGGTGGGGTGGCTATGCGCTGCTTGTGCTGCTGCACGGTGTCTGCTACCCGTGGCGTCCGGTGCCGTTGGCAGCGGAGATCGCGCCTGTGAATGACAAGACGGCGGCGTCATCGCGCTATCGCTGGCTGTCGTGGTTCATGCTCAGCTTCGGCGCCTGCGCCGTGCTGCTGGCGGTGACTAACGTGATGACATTTGATCTGGCGGCCGTGCCGATGCTCTGGGTGCTGCCGCTGGCGATCTACCTGCTGGCATTCGTCCTGACGTTCAAACAGCGGATGTGGTTCCCCCGCTGGATGGAAGCGGGGATGAACTGGGCTGTCGTCGCGGCGGCCTTGTTCTATCTGCTCCTGCAGCTTGGTCTGACTGTGCCGCCCGCACCCGTCTTGCTGTTGCATCTGGTGGTGCTGTTCGTCCTTTGCATGAATGCCAGCGCCCGCCTGGTGCGCACGCGGCCCGAGGGCGAGGAGGAGTTGACCGGCTTCTATGTCGCCTTGGCGGCTGGCGGACTCGGGGGTAGCCTGTTTGTGAGCTGGATCGTGCCGTTGGCCAGCACGACCCTGGTCGAGTATCTGATCGCCCCCGCCGTGCTGCTGGCGGCCTGTGGGGTCATGGGGCAGACCGCAGACCGTAGACTGCAGACTGAAGACAATGAGAAAAGTCGAAAGCTGAAAGTCGAAAGTCGAAATGGTTCCAACGCGCAACATCCAACACGCAGGCAGTCAGCATGCAGGCAAGGTGCGCTGGCGGTCGGGTTGATGCTGGTTGTCGTGCTGATGCCGCTGGTGCTGGGCGGGTTGCGGTTGAGTGCTACTTTGTTATTCGCATTGGTCGCCTTGCCGGTGGCCCTGCTGCTGCGCAGTGCGGCCCCCCGGCCCATGGCGGCGGCCCTGCTGCTGATCGTGCTCGCCGGCGGGACGGGAACGTGGAACCGGTTTTCGCGCGTTGCGTCGCGCGTCGCCGCGCACCGTAACTACTACGGGATCTACACGGTTTTCGACCGCGACGGTATGCGTTACCTCCAGCACGGAACCACCCTGCACGGCAGGCAGTATCTCGATACGGCGCGCTGCACCATACCACTGAGCTATTACCACCCGTCGACGCCAGCCGCCGACGTCATGACCCGCTGGCAACCGCGCCTGCGGGATATCGGCATGGTGGGGCTGGGCACCGGGGCGCTGGCCGTCTATGCCGGCGAGGGCGCGCGCTTGACGATCTATGAGCTGGACCCGGACAACCACAGGCTTGCCGAGCAGTACTTCTCGTACCTGGCGCAGAGCCGTCAGCGTGGCGTGCAACTCGATTTCGTATTTGGCGACGGACGGGTTGCCCTGCGCGACCGCGCGGCGGGCTCGCTGGATTTATTGATCATTGATGCTTTCAACAGCGGGTCGATTCCCGTCCATATGATGACGATCGAGGCCTTGGCGGTGTATTTCCGCGTCTTGCGCGAGGACGGCTTGCTGCTGCTGCATATTTCCAATCGTGTGCTTGACTTGGCCCCGGTGATCTATGCCAATGCGGCTGCACTGGGGCTGTATGCGTGCGAGCAGTCCAATGCGGGTGCCGTGGAACCGGATGCTGATGAGACTTGCTGGATGGCCCTGAGCCGTCGGACGGCCGCGATTGACACCTTGAAAGCGGAACAGTTCTGGGTCGGACGCCCGGAGTCCGAATGGGGCGGGTCAGCCCCCTGGACTGACCGTTACAGCCATCTTTTCGGTGCCATACGCTGGTTGCGATAGCGGTTTTAAGGGATCTGTTAACCTGCTGGTAATGGCCTGTTTGTAAACAACCCCGAAAACGTGTCGTTTACGGAACCCATCGCGCCCGGGGATGCACGATTACCAATCAGTATGCTGTGTTTACAGGTTGTGCAAGGGGATGCGTTATTGTTTATAGGTATCTGTGGTTTAATACTTTATGTTAATTGAGCGACACGGTGTTCACGGTTTGTAAGGATTGTGTCAAGATGTTTCGGAGACCACAACGTATTGTGTCAAGCACCTGGATTGAGAAGTTATCAACAGGTTATCGACAACGTTTTATTGATATTGATAAGGTTTTCTGGACGGGAAAATGGCGCGGCACCGATGATCAGCCGCCTAATAGACGGTTAGTGCCAGCAGGAGCAGCAGGGCGTCGACGGCGAGGCCGCCGGTGCCGGCGAGGCGGCAGACTGCATCCGTGCGAAGAAAGCGCTCGGTGAGGTGGCGGAAGCGATAGGGGCTGAGCAACAGGGTCATGCCCTTGATGACCATGATGTAGGCGAGGACGGACATCACCACGCTCCAGTTTGACTCGTGCAGGCGGGCGGCTTCGAGCAGGGGGGCCGGGTAGAGCAGCAACAGGGCGCCGAGGGCACGCGGCGCGAGCAGTTCCTGCATGTAGTAGCACACCAGTGCGGTAAAGACCACGGCGGCCGGGACCAGCCAGGTCTTGAGCGATTCAAACCGCCCGAGCGGCAACCCCTGCAACAGCCACGTGGCCCAGGCGACGGCAACGATGGCCAGCAGCCAGCCGCACCAGCGGTTGCGGGGGAAGCGCAGCATCCCTTTACGCGTTAATGCCGGCTTGAAAAAAAGCATTGCGTAGAACGGCAGGGTGATGCTCGCCAGTATAAGTGTCAGTATAGCCAGTGTGCTCATCATGGAAGTCCTTTTTGTGTTCTCTGTGTTCCTTATGGTGAATAAATTTCCAACCGTTAACAGCCGTAGAGAGTCTGCGGCATGGCGCGTTTGATTTTTACGTTTACCAGGTCGCCGGGGCGGCAAGTCGCAGCGGGTTCGAAGACGACGATCTTGTTGGTGGCGCTGCGTCCGCTCCATCGCTCGGCATTACGCAGGCTCTCGCCCTCAGCGAGAACTTCAAGCGTCGTACCGACCAGCCGTTCATTCAGGCGCAGTCCGCGCCGGTCCTGGTCTTCCAGCAGCACCTGGTTGCGCTGCCGCTTTGTCTCCTCGGACACGTCATCCTCCCAGTCGGCGGCGGGGGTGCCGGGGCGGGGGGAGTATTTGAAGATGAAGGCGTTGTCGAAAGCGGCGGCTTCCATGCAGGCGCGTGTCTGCTCGAAGTCGTCGTCGGTCTCGCCCGGGAAGCCGACGATGATATCGGTTGTGACCGCCAGCGCGGGAACCGCGTCGCGCAGCCGTTGCAGTGCCTCGAGGTAGCCAGCGGCGGTGTAGCCGCGGCGCATGCGGCGCAGGACGGCGTCGGAGCCCGACTGTAGCGGCAGGTGCAGGTGCGGGCA
>CAZOXS010000470.1:0-12862 GCA_964583785.1 uncultured Victivallales bacterium | reverse complement strand
GTCGACGCGCACCTCGAAGCGGCTTTCCAGGGTGATGCTCTCGCCCAGACCCTGCGCCCCGGCATCGCGCAGCTCCTGCATACGCGTGGCGATCGCCTCATGGCTCGTCCCCAGCCGCTTGACCTCGCCGTCATCGTCGATCAGGATGTCAACCAGGTTACGGCGATCCTCGCCCAGCAGCCCCTTGAGCGTGATGCAGCCCGGACGCATGTTGTGCTGGATCTTGTCCATCTCGACGGTCTGTTTCATGCCTGTTATCCTTTGTTACGGCCAACGAGAACGGCGACGAGAACGCATTACGAGTCGCCGGCAATATAATCGTCCCCCGTTCTCGTCGCCGTTCTCGTTAACCGATATCCCTTTTCATACTTTTCATAAAACTTTTGACACTACCTACGAGAATTTGTCGTAGAAGATATTCTCTTCCATCATGCCGTGCTTCTTGAGCACCACGATGCAGGCGTCGATCATGAAGGGACTGCCGCAAAGGTAGGCTTCCGACTCGGAAAGATCCTCCGTGTGCCGGTCGACCACGTCGGTGATCAGACCGGTCTCGCCCTCCCAGTGATCGTCCGCGGCCGGTTCGGAAAGCGCCGGGATGAACTTGAAGTCGGCCAAGTCTTTTTCAAGCTGCTTCATCTCGTCGAGCAGGAACAGGTCGCGCTTGGACTTGGCACCGAAGAAGTAACGGGCCTTGCGCGTGATCCCCTTTTCGCGCATATCGTAGAGGATCGACTTGAGCGGGGCCATGCCCGAGCCGCCGGCAATGCAGATCATTTCGCGGTCGGTTTCCGTGCGGTGGAACTCGCCGTAGGGACCGTTGACGGTCATCTTGTCGCCGACCTTGAGGTGCTTGTGCACGTAGGAGGTGCAGATGCCGTTGGGCACCAGCCGGATCTCCATCTCGATCAGGTTGTGGCTGGAGGGCACCGACGACATGGAATAGGCGCGGTAGATAGGCTCGTCGCTCAGCGCGTAGGGCGGTGTTTCGATCTGCACGAACTGGCCGGCCTTGTAGTCCATGGCATCCGGATCCTCGAGTTTGAGCGTGAGTTGCTTGATGTCGTGCGTCAGGTTCTCGAGGCCGACGACAGTGGTGCGGAACTCACGCACATACAGCAACTCGGGGTCGATCTCGACCTGCATGTCGCCCTTGACCTTGAGCTGGCAGGAAAGGCGCACGTTCTGCTTCTTCTCGTCCTCGCTCAGCCAGGGCAGTTCCGTCGGCAGGATCTCGCCCGCGCCGGAAACGACCTTGCACTTGCAGAGCCCGCAGGAGCCGCGCCCGCCGCAGGCCGAGGGGATGAAGACCTTGGCCTCCTTGAGTGTATTGAGCAGCGGTTTGCCCCCGCGCGCGTCGATCTCCTTCTCGCCACCGTTGATCGAGATCTTCACGTCGCCGTAGTTGCCGATCGTCGATTCGGCGATAACCATCAAGATCGCGAGCAGGGAGGAGATCCCGCACATCGCGCCGACACTGACAACCAATCCCATTAGCACGGCCAGACTCCTTTAAATGCTGATCATCCCAGAAAAACCCATGAATGCGAGCGCCATGATCCCGGCAATGATTAGCGTGATCCCGGCCCCCTCGAGTCCCTTGGGCACCTTGGAGCGCTTCATGTTCTGCCGGATACCGGCCATGGCCAGGATCGCGAGCATCCAGCCGATGCCGCTGCCGAGCCCGTAGAAAAACGATTGTGCGAAGGTGTAGTCGCGGATCAGCATGAACAGGCTGACGCCCAGGATCGCGCAGTTGACCGTGATCAGCGGCAGGAAGATGCCCAGCGCGGCGTACAGCGGTTCCGACACGCGCTCGATGATCATCTCGACGACCTGCACGAAGGCGGCAATCACGATAATGAAGACGATGAACCGGAAATTGCCGAGGTTCAGTGGTATCAGCACGAAATAATAGACCAGCCAGTTAAGCACCGAGGTGCAGGTCATCACGAACACCACGGCGGTTCCCAGACCGATGGAGGTCTTGACCTCGCGCGAAACCGCCAGGAAGGAGCACATCCCGAGGTAATTGGTCAGCAGGATATTATTGGTAAAAACCGCCGCAAAGAAGATCGCCAGAAGTCCGGTGAATTCCTGCATCACTTGCCTCCTTCTTCATCGCGCACAAAATAGGTCTTGATCACCCAGATCAGGATGGCCAGGGCGAAGAACGCGCCGGGGGCCATCACCATGATCGACCAGTTGACCCACCAGGAACTGAAACCGGGGATGGGGTATCCCCAGATGGTCGCCGAGCCGAGCAGCTCGCGGAAGAACGCGATGATCAGTAGCACGTACGAGTAGCCGATGCCAGCGGCAATGCCATCCACCAGCGAGGGCAACGGTTCGTTGTTGAGCGCGTAGGCTTCGGCGCGTCCCATGATGATGCAGTTGGTGATGATCAGGCCGACGTAGGGACCGAGCTGGCGCGAGATGCCGGGCAGCGTCGCCTGGATCACGATATCCACGATGATCACATAGGCCGCGATGATCAGCGTCTCGACCATCATGCGGATCGAGCCCGGAATGTGCTTGCGCAGCAGCGATACCGTCAGGTTCGAGCAGGCCAGGGTGAAAATCACCCCCAGGCACATCACCACGGTATTCTCGAGCACGTTGGTCACTGCCAGTGTCGAGCAGATCCCAAGCACCTGGGCAAAGACGGGGTTGTCCTTCCCAATGCTGGCCAGAAACTGGTTTTTTACTTTGCCTGGCATGTTGCCCTTCCCTGCAAATCAGCGTGAGGCGGTCAGGGACCGCGCCTGCTGGATACTCTTGTTCATGATGTCTTTTACCGCCGTCGAGGTGATTGTCGCTCCGGTAATCTGGTCGAACGCATCGGGGTCGCGCGTGCCCTTGGTTTTGTCCTGCGGTTCCGGGCTGAGTCTCGCGAACGGACCGGACTTACCGACAAACTGGTTGCGGAACCACGACTCGTCGATCCGGGCACCAAGGCCGGGGGTTTCGACATGATCCTGGAATGTCACGCCCGCGATTGTCATGGCCTCGCCGTTGAACCCGACATAGGCGGTGATCGATCCCCACAAGCCAGGCCCCTGCTGTACCAGCACGAGGGTTGATTCCCCTTCCGGCTCCGCGACGCGGTAGGATACGGTTCCTTCGGAATTGGTCAGCGCCGTGACATGCGCGTCGTACCAGGCGATCAGTGCTTCGGTGGAACCGGGGCGCTCCACACCGGCGGCATCACAGACCGCCTGTTTCTGGAACAGGGTCTTGTTGCGCTCGACGGCGGGCTTGGTCACGATGTCCACCAGGCCGACCAGCGTAATGGCCACGAAGGTTACCCCCGCCATGAACAGGACTGGCGCGACTTTTTCCTTGATGAGTTCCGGTTTCACGCTTGCTTTCTCTTTTCCTTGATGCTTTTGACGGCGATATCCGTGATCGGCGCGAACATGTTGGCAAAAAGAACGGCGAACATCGTGCCGGCGGGCCAGACGGTAAAGAGGCTGATCAGCGAGGAGAGCACGCCGATCACGAACCCATAGATCCAGCGCGCTTCATCGGTCTTGGGGGCCGACACCGGATCTGTGGCGTAGAAAAACGCCCCGAAGAGCAGGCTGCCGGCGCAGGCGGCATCAAACGTGAGGATCAAGGCACGCAATAGCCTGGCGCTCATATCCATGTTATCAGGCGCATTCGCGGCAAAGGCCACCCCGAAGAACGTCAGCATGAAATGCGAGAGCGCGAAACCTAGGATGACCGTCAGCGGCAACCGCCAGTTGGCGGCCTTGGTCCGCACCAGGTAAAGACCGCCAAGCACCACCAGGATCGCGCTGGTTCCGCCGATCACACCGGCGACGTTACCGACCAACAGTCTTTGAATCGAGAACGCTGTTTCAGCGATTCCGCGCGAAGCAAGCTCCTCGGCGGTATATTTGATCCACGAACCGGGCGTGGCCCGGGTGATGGCATCGGCCGCGGTATTGGCATAACTCAGCAAGCCGCCCAGCAGACCGTCGATCGGGTGCGTCCAGCAGCGCGCGGTCATGTAGTCGCCGAAGCTGATATAGATGAAGGCGCGCCCGGTCAGGGCCGGATTGAAGACGTTCTTGCCGAACCCGCCAAACACCATCTTGCCGAAGACCACGCCGAAGGCACTGCCCAGCGCGACCATCCACAGCGGCAGCATCGGGGGAAGCGAGAGGGCGAAGAGCGTACCGGTTACGAACACGGCCGAGGTCACCGGCTGGCCCTCGCGACGGGTAAACGCATATTCGGACGCGAACGCAACCGCATTGGCCACGGCCACGACCAGCAGCGAGCGCCAGCCGAAGAAGTAGACGCCGGAGGCGACGATCGGCACCAGCGCATAGAGCACACGCTGCATCGGCAGCTGCCAGTTTATCAGTTTCTTCGGTTTGCCGGGCACATCCAACCTCCTGGAGAAAAAACGGTTTACTAAAAAACTTGCGCGTGATCTTAGGGCAAGAAAGTCACTTATTCAACCTCTTTTTCACATCGAGCGCAAATTACGTCTTCCAATCCAATCCGGGCATGATGCGCCTCATAAACTCGTCAAACAAGGGGACGGTAAAAGCCGTGTCACCATGGCTCGGGCTCCAAATCATGCCCTTGGCGATCAATTGATTACGGGTCGGTCCCAGGGCCGTCACTTTCCGATCCATTTTTTCAGCGATATCCCCGGATCGGTGCGGGCCGGGACCGAGTTCAGCCATTGCCCGCAGATACCGCTTTTCTACCGGAGTGAGTCGATCAAAACGCACCCGGAAGAAACTCTCATCAAGCGCGGCGACCGCCAAGACAGAAGCCCTCTCAACATCGTCAAGGGTGATAGGCGACGCCGCCGCCATATCCCAGGCATGCTTACCCCACTCCTGGAGGAAATACGGATATCCCTGCGTTTCCTCCACAATTCGCCCAAGGGCATCCTCGTTCACATTCACATGATGAACGGCAAGCGGTTTGGATATGGCAACCGTGGCTGCTGACGGCTCAAGAGGCCCGATCTCGGGAAAGTCAAAAAGCCTTTCCGCATAGGATTTCGCCTGTCCCATCCGCCCTCTCAATTGTGGCAGACCAGCACCTACCAAAGCCATAGGGAGTCGCCGTTGTGCAGCCCGATGCAAGGCTGTAATCAGAGCGGCCAGCTCAGCTTCCTGCACGTATTGTAATTCATCAATAAATATCACCAAAGCGGTTCCGGCTTTCTGTGCGGCAGTGCCCACTGCTTCGATCAATGCCTGCAAATCGTGTTCCAGATCGCCATTATCTGCAAGCCCCGGCTCAGGATCGAAATCGAAACCGACCTCAATATCCGCATATTTGACTTTCAAGGCTTTTGCGAACCCAGCGAGACCTTGCAGTGCGCGTTGCGCAAGCGCTTTCGCCTGACTGTTGCGCGAAAGACGCAATAACGCTAGCCGCATTTCAGGAGCCAGCAGAGCGGGCAATGAGCGTCCCTCTGGTGCTTCAATACGCATGGTTTGGATGCCAGCGGCTTCGGCATCGTCGCGCATTCGATCAAGCAAAACCGTTTTGCCAACCCCACGAAGCCCCACCATCAAAATGCTTTTCGTCGGCAGACAAAGCCGAACGCGTTCGATCGCCACTCTGACAATTTCGCAGAGATCTTCACGCCCCGCCAATTCAGGCGGTGGCGTTCCCGCTCCAGGTGCAAAAGGGTTGATTACAGGATTCATAATGCTGAAGTTATAGTAATATTAGCGAGTTTACAAGTATTTTATAATACGCCTAATATTATTCAAATTACGCAACAACAACTCGCTCCAGATCCTGCCAGAAGGTCGGGTAGGAAGTCGCGATACAGGCCACATCGCGTATTTCCACCGGTTGCTCCGCGCACAGCGCCAGTACCGCCATCGCCATGGCAATCCGGTGATCCCCGAAGCTTTCGACTACGGCCCCTCCGCGCACCGGCCCGCCCGTGACGCGGAACCCGTCGGGCGCCTCCTCGGCCGCCACCCCGTTGAGCTTCAGGTTGCGGCAGATCGTGGCAATGCGGTCCGACTCCTTGACCCGCAACTCCTCCGCCTCGCGCACGACCGTGACGCCACGGGCAACGGAGGCCGCCACCGCCAGAATTGGCAGTTCATCGATCAGGTTCGGGATCTCGTCGCCGCCAACCTCGGTCGCGTGCAGCTCGCCCCCGCGTACACGCACCGTGCCGGTCTCCTCCCAGCCGCTGGTGTCGGCATCAGGACGGACCTCGATCTCCGCCCCCATACGGCGCAGGACGTCGACCAGCGCCGTCCGGCGCGGATTCAGGCCGACGCCCTCAATAACCACCTCGCGCCCCGGGGCCATGGCCCCGGCGACAATCCAGAATGCCGCCGAAGAAAAGTCGCCGGGCACCGCCCATGACCCGCTACGTAAGCCGAGTGTGGCCAGCCCCGGACTGCGCAGCGTGACCGTCAGGCCATCCACCGCGAGATCCAACCCCATCGCCTGCATCAGGCGTTCAGTATGATCACGCGTCGGGCGAGGCTCGACCACGACCGTTTCGCCCTTGACCGCCATGCCGGCCAGTAGCACCGCAGATTTCACCTGGGCGGAAGCCATCGGCAGCACATAGCGGATCGGGCGCAGCGGACCGCCCGTTACCCGGATCGGGGCGCAGCCGCGTTCCCCCAGCAGATCCACGAGCGCGCCCATTTCCGCCAAAGGCGTCGCGATACGTCCCATCGGACGCGAGCGCAGCGAGGCATCACCGGTCAGCTCGGCAGTCAACGGCTGCCCCGCCAGCAGTCCCGCCAGCAGGCGGATCCCCGTGCCGGAGTTGCCCATATCCAGCACGCCGTCCGGCTGGCACAGGGCACCCCCCGTGCCGGTGATCCGGATCGACACGCAGTCATCTTCCACCTCGGCACCGAGCCGACGCATCGCCGCCAGCGTGTTCAAGCAATCCTCGCTGCGCAGGAACCCCGTTACCGTCGAGACGCCATCCGCCATCGCCGAAAGCATGGCTACCCGGTGCGAGATACTCTTGTCCCCCGGTACCCTGATTTCGCCCACCACCCGCGATGCAGGCCCGACTGTTTTTGATTGTAGCTTCAACTCACACCCTTGACTATAACTTCATTCGTTGCGTCCCTGATTCGTTGTGATTATTCAGTTGACCTGGGGCATGGGGGGCAACAGCATTTTTCACAACGAATGAGGAACGCAGCGAAAAAATGCATTTTATATGTTTCTTTTTGTGGCCAATTCTGAATAATCCTGCCCCAAAATAATCCTGCCGATCATATCCGAGCATCAGTCTTTGTGTTCTCTGTGTTCTTTGTGGTGAATATTCTCCAAAAAAAGTTACCAACTCGATTTTGCCCGGGGCACCGGGTGGGTAGCCCTTAAAACGACTGCGCCAGTTTATGCGCCTCTTTGCCTGCCTTGTCAACCGTTTGCGCAACCGCATCGGGGGCGGCCAGTGTCGGCTCGACCAGGATATTGTGCTGGTCGGTAATCCCGATAAAGCCCAGCAGCCCGCCAAGCGTCTTGGTCTGCAGATCGTAGGCCTCGGCTCCGCTGCCCGGCCCGTAGGCACCACCGCGGGCATACACCATCGCCGCCTTTTTCCCTGTCACCAGGCCTTGGTAGCCGGTCTCGGGCGAGAAGCTGAACGTCAGCCCCGGCTGGATGATGATGTCGAAGAAGTGCTTGACCTTGTAGGGGATCGAGAAGTTCCACATCGGCACCGCGATCAGGTACTTGTCGGCGGCCTTGAACGCGGCCGCCATATCGGCGACCGTCTTCCAGGCTGCCGCCTGCTCCGGCGTGTGTTGCTGACCATGCAGCACCGCATACTTCGCCTCCAGCATGTCGCCGTCGAACGTCGGTAGACTGATTGACCACAGGTCAATCGTCTCGACCGTGTCTGCCGGATGGGCTGTCTTGTAGGCCTCGATGAACGTCTGCGCCACCGCCACCGCTTTCGACCGCTCGCCGCGGGGTGAACCTTGAATATACAGTAATTTCGCCATGATTTCCTCCTTTGTGCATTGGTTTAGTCATGAATATAACAGAACCCCGAAACCTTACAACCGTCCTGTTGGCCTGCCCTGAAATAGAAATCCTGCGACGGCCCCCACGCTTGCCGCGCGCGAAAAAGGGGGAATTCGGCATTGACTTAGGGGGTTCGCAAGCCTATAGTACCGCCCGTTGTTGAACTTCTGGCGGGATAGCTCAGTCGGCAGAGCGAAGGACTCATAAGCCTTAGGTCACCGGTTCGACCCCGGTTCCCGCTACCATTTGAGGCTCTTGCAAAACCCCTTGCTGCGCCCGGCTTCAAGCGGGCGCAGCAAGGGGTTTTGCAAGAGCCTCAGAACATTACAAAAAACGTTGCACGATGCGCTCAGACGACAAGCGGCTGTCGTGCTTCTGGGGCCCCGACAGGTCGGCAAGACAACCCTGGCTATGGATGTCGCGGCACAGGCACCGGAATCCATATATCTTGATCTTGAAAGCAGTCGAGACCGGGCTAAGTTGTCAGACGCTGAAGCATTCTTGTCCATGCACGAGTCCAAGCTTGTAATCCTAGATGAAATACATCGCATTCCGGAGATCTTTCAAACCCTCCGAGGGTTGATCGATGCAGGTCGTCGCAGGGGGCAGCGAACAGGGCGATTCCTGTTGCTGGGATCTGCCTCGCTTGACCTCCTGCGACAGAGCGGCGAGTCCTTGGCCGGGCGGGTTGCCTATCTTGAACTGACCCCATTAACAGTGCTGGAAATCGAGCCTGAATCAATCGATACGCTCTGGGTGCGCGGCGGTTTTCCCGATAGTTTCCTAGCCACTTCGGAGGCTGAAAGCATGAGTTGGCGTGAGGACATGATACGCACCTACCTAGAGCGCGACATTCCCCAGTTTGGCCCCCGGATGCCAGCCGAGACGCTGAGACGTTTCTGGACAATGTTGGCGCACAATCAAGGCGGATTACACAATGCTGCACGTATCGCCACCAGTCTCGAAGTCAGCGGACAAAGCGTTGGACGCTACACCGATCTCCTCGTTGACCTTCTGCTTGTCAGACGTTTGCAGCCCTACCTCACCAATGTCGGCAAGCGACTTGTCAAATCGCCTAGGCTCTATATTCGAGACAGCGGGCTCCTGCACACCTTACTCGACATTTCCTGCCGTGACTCTCTGCTTGGTCATCCGGTGGTGGGCGGTAGCTGGGAGGGCTTTGTCATTGAAAACCTTGTGCAAGCTGCGCCAGCGCGTACGGTAGCAGGATTCTACCGGACGTCCGGTGGTGCAGAGATTGACCTGGTTCTGGAACTACCCGGCGGCGAGCGCTGGGTTGTCGAGATCAAGCGAGGCACCGCCACCAAGCCCGCCAGAGGGTTCCATGAGGCCTGCATTGATCTTTCACCTGCCCGCCGTCTGCTGGTTCATGGCGGAGTCGACAACTACCCTCTTGGAAACGATGTGCAGGCCCTCGGCCTGCGCCAGCTAGTTACCGAGCTGACAGCCCTCTGAGTTATTTTCGGGTAATATCGGATAGATACATGGCGATGGGTCAACGCCTTACGGCTGGCTAGAGGCGTGTCATAATAAGCGTGATATCTTGGTGAGTGTTTTATATAGTAAGCCTATGAGCGGATTAGAAAAAATCAGGTTGCAACGCGAGCGGATCTTGTCGGTGGCGGCAAGGCACGGGGCGGAGAGCCTCCGTGTATTCGGTTCTGTTGCTCTGGCGGCGGATAGCCCCGATAGCGATATTGACTTTCTGGTCTCAATGCGACCGGGGCGTGACCTGTTTGACGTGGTGGCGCTCAAGCGCGAGCTCGACAGCCTTTTGCAGCAGCCTGCCGATATCGTGACCGATGAGGAGCTTAGCCCGCATCTACGCCAGCGGATACTTAATGAGGCGGTGGCGGTGTGAAGAAAGATCCACAAGTATTTCTGGCCCATATTACCGATGCGATTGCTTGCATTCGGGACTATACGAAAGATGGGGAATCGGCGTTCTTTGCGGATCGCAAAACTCAAGATGCGGTGATCCGAAATCTGGAAATCATCGGGGAAGCGGTCAAACAGCTTCCACCCGAATTGACAGCCCGCCACCCAGGCATTCCATGGAAGGATGTCGCCGGGATGCGCGATCAACTTATTCATCACTATTTTGGTGTGAATCTAAAACTGGTCTGGGGCGTTGTCGTCAATCGCCTGGAAGCATTGCAAGCAGCGGTGTCGCAGGAGTTCAAGCTCCTTCTTTAAGGCAGCACCAGCCCTTTTCAAGTCAAAGCCAAGAAAGGGCGGGTGGTCCTCCCGTCTGTCGTAGAATCCCATGGCGGAGACCTACGCTGCAAAGCCACAAGCCGCAAGCCGGAAATGCAAGGTGGCAGCGGTGTCTGCGAATAGCTCCCGCATGTCCCGCCGGAGCCTTTGGCTTAGGCGGAAGCCTCCAGTAGGCGGCGAGGGCCGCTAAAGGGGTAGGGCAAGAGCAGTCACAAGATTCCGGCATAGTCCGCGGAGAAGCCCCCATGAACATTGACTAAATCAACGACTTTGCTCTTGTTCTTCTGCGCCTGGAGAATGGCTATTATCGGACAGACTCCACCAAGCGAGACATCTCCTTAGCTATTATTTACAGCCGACAGCCCGGGAATATCCACAAATGAATAGCTTGACGGATTGTGCTGAAAGAGGCCAGTATCCAGCCGCATGAAACGGAAAGATTGTCTTGTTCCAGTGCTTGGAATGTGCCTCTGTGTGGGGGGCGGATGGGCGGTGCCTGTTTCGGCTGCTCCTCATGTCGTCTGTGCCTCGCCGACCTTTGACTTCGGCTCATTGCAGGCTGCCGATGCAGTCGAGCATTCCTTCATTCTCGAGAACCGTGGGGATGAGACGTTGACGTTCGGGCAGGTGCGGGCATGTTGCGGGGCAACGGCTTCGCTGCGTGATACCAACGTTGCTCCCGGCACGAACACGCAGTTTGATGTGAAACTGTCGCTGAAGGGGCGCCAAGGCACGGTCAGCAAGAGCCTTTATGTCGCAACCAATGATCCCCGGCAACCTCACTTGATTCTCCAGTTGACCGGGCGGATCGAACCGTCGCCGGCCAGCTTGCCGTCGATCAGTGGCGGCGTTGCCCAGGCAACGCCGCCTGGCAATAGTCCTGCCGATACCGGTGATATCGTGGCCGTGCCTCAGATCCTGACGTTACTGCAATCGACCCCCCCGAAGCCCGTTACCCGCTATGTGGCCCTTCGGTCACGCAGTCAGACACAGTTCAGGATCAAGGAAATCTTGCTGCCAGCCGGGGCTGTCGTGCAATCGCAGACCCCGTTTGACAGGGCCAGCTGGCGGATCGAGATCGGCAACCTGGTCCCTTCTGGGGAACGTGAGGAAGCCCGGATCACGTTCATTACCGATCTTACAAACCAACCGCCAGTTGCAATCCCGATTCACATCGCCCCTGCGGCGGGAGGGACTCCGTCGCCGTGAGCATCAGGATGCTTTGTGTGGCGGCATGCCTGTGTCTCCAGACCCTTGCCCGGGCTGATGATGCCTTCCCGCCCGTCATCATCGACTATTTCTATGAGCCCGGCTGCCCTGAATGCGGCCGTGTTTCAGGGGAAGTTATGCCGGATTTGAACGCCCGCTACGAGGGATTCTACCGGATCGAACGGCATGATACCGGCATAACCTCGAATGTCATCAAGCTGATTGCCTACCAGAAAACTGCCGGTGTTGAAAAGAATAGCGCCGTGACCATGTTCGTCGCTACACGAATGCCCTTTGCGGCATCGACCAGATCAGTCGCAGGCTGATGCCGCTGATGGATCGGCAGGTCGAGGCCCGGATGGCTCCCGGCTGGCAACCACCCGTGCCGATTGCGTGGGACCCCGGAAGTGTCCAGGCGGCCTGTGAGCAGATCAAGACCTTTACCGTTCCGGCCGTGCTTGTAGCCGGACTGATTGACGGCATAAACCCCTGCGCTATATCCACCCTGGTGTTCTTCATGAGCATGCTCACAACCGCCGGCGTCCGGGGGAGGGGATTGCTGCTCATGGGTGGTGCATTCGCATTCGCCGCATTTGCCACCTATACCGCCATCGGATTCGGCCTCCTGCGATCCCTGCATGTGCTCGAGGCCTATCCCGTGGCACGGT
This sequence comes from uncultured Victivallales bacterium, assembly GCA_964583785.1. Classification (GTDB taxonomy): domain Bacteria; phylum Verrucomicrobiota; class Kiritimatiellia; order UBA8416; family UBA8416; genus UBA8416. Next base: position 743 of record CAZOXS010000470.1, on the reverse strand, counting down.
CCGTCTTCGAGACCGCGCTGGCACTTGTGCTTCTCGTCCTGGCGGCGCTCTCCTTCCGGGATGCCTATCGTTACCGCCGATCCCAGCGGCCTGACGATGTATCCTTACAACTACCGCCAAAGGTCAAGAAACTCATTAATGGAATCTTGCGAAAGGGCGTCAGAAGTCACCACCTGCTGCTGGGCGGGGTGGGGGCGGGCGCACTTGTAACCGCACTCGAAACGGTTTGCACCGGCCAGGTCTACGTGCCGACGATGGCGCTGGTCATCCGCGACAGTGGCGGCAAGAGTGTCTTCCAGGTGCGCGTCTGGGGACTGCTGCTGCTTTACAACGCCATGTTCATCATCCCCCTCCTGACCTCCATCCTCCTGGCCCGCTACGGCCTGACCACGCAAGCCATGCTCAAACTAAGCCGCCAGAACGTCCCCTTCAGCAAGTCCCTCCTCGCCCTCTTCTTCCTCGCCCTCGCCACCTTCCTGCTAACCAAAAATTAATAGCAAAAATCAGGGTTTCCCTGATTGACACAATGTTGTGTCTTGCTGTAGGTTCCGATCCTTTGCGCGTTTTTCAAGGGGCTTCATGCGTCCAGTATCAAATAAACGTATGAGGCACTTGCAGAACCCCTCGTGGTTTCCGCTTGAAGCCGGAAACCACGAGGGGTTCTGCAAGGGAAAATGGCGGATGCTGCGCACGTGAGGGGTTTTGGACAGCCTGATGGGCTGGAATCACCATTTTTGAGCAGG
>CAZOXS010000469.1:0-3611 GCA_964583785.1 uncultured Victivallales bacterium | reverse complement strand
AGAAATGCGTTATTGCTAAGAGGTGACGCTGTCTGCTTGAATACCCCGTGAACGGTTACGGCTGATCTACACGATGGCGGATGGCGAGAAATTGCTGCTGCTGGATAAGCATCCGATCGGGGATCATCAGGTCAACCGCTGGGTCCCGCTGCCGCTGGAACTGGAAGTGTGCGCCCCGGCCGGGGTGGAGCAGTTGCTGGTGCAGGCAGTGACCGATGCGGGTGATGCGCGGCTGCCGCCGCTGGATGTTGAGAAGCGCGACATGGGCGGCGGGTATGTCATGCCGGTCATCGTCGAACCGCTGGACAAGGCGCTTGCCCGCACAAGGGGAATGATGGTCAAGACGCCGCGGCTGTTCTCGGAAAGCGTCAGTCAGTGGACGGTGTTCGAGTAGCGGCGCGCCATGGCGGAGCAGGCGGGGTTAACCGGGCGCGGCTCGGCACAGCCTCGCCCTCCAGCGTGCCGGGAAATAGCGCCGTGCAGCCGGCTGGAGGGCGAGGCTGCGCCGCGCTGGTGCGGGACAGGATGTCGCTGGTCGGGAGGCGGCGAATGCCTGTGTGTCAGTCTGTCTCGCACGAAATGACTGAGTCAAGCCGGTGCGCTTTGATCGTAATCTTCTAATGTTAAGTGTCTTATATTATGCCGTCTGCGATGTGCGCGCGATTGGCACGGTCATTGCTTCTGTATTGGCAGCGCAAGCTTTATTAATGCGACCAGATGCAGGAGGTTTTCAATGGCTAAGGTTTTAGGAATAGATTTGGGCACGACCAACTCGTGCATGTCGGTGATGGAGGGTGGCGAGCCGGTGGTGATCCCGAACGCGGAAGGTACCCGGACGACGCCGTCGGTGGTGGCGTTTGCCAAGAACGGCGAGCGCCTGGTGGGGCAGGCGGCCAAGCGCCAGGCGGTGACGAACCCCAAGCATACGGTTTTCTCGATCAAGCGTTTCATGGGCCGCAAGTACGACGAAGTGGCCCACGAGATCTCGCTGGTGCCCTATGAGGTGGTCAAGGCCGCCAATGGCGATGCGCATGTCAAGATCGAGGACAAGACGTTCTCGCCGCCCGAGATTTCGTCGATGATCCTGCAGAAGCTCAAGGCCGATGCCGAGCAGTTCCTGGGCGAGAAGATTACCCAGGCGGTGATTACGGTTCCGGCGTATTTCAATGACAGTCAGCGTCAGGCGACCAAGGACGCAGGCAAAATCGCCGGTCTGGAAGTGCTGCGGATCATCAACGAGCCGACCGCCGCCTCGCTGGCGTACGGGCTGGACAAGAAGAAGGAAGAGAACATCGCGGTCTATGACTTCGGTGGCGGTACGTTTGATATTTCCATTCTGGACATCGGCGACGGCGTCTTCGAGGTCAAGGCGACCAACGGCGACACGCACCTCGGTGGCGATGATCTTGACCAGGCCGTGATCGACTGGCTGGTCGATGCGTTCCGCAAGGAGCAGGGCATTGACCTTTCCAAGGACAGCATGGCGCTACAGCGATTGAAAGAGGCCGCCGAGAAGGCCAAGTGCGAGCTCTCCAGCTCGCAGCAGACGGATGTCAACCTGCCGTTCATCACGGCCGACGCCAGCGGCCCGAAGCACTTGAGCGTGACCCTTTCGCGTTCCAAGCTCGAACAGTTGACGGAATCGCTGGTCAACCGTTCGGAAGGTCCCTGCAAGGCGGCCTTGCGTGACTCCGGGCTCTCCTCGGTTGACGAGGTGATCCTGGTCGGGGGGTCGACGCGTATGCCCAAGGTGCAGGAGACCGTCAAGGCGCTCTTTGGCAAGGAGCCGCACAAGGGGGTCAACCCGGACGAGGTCGTGGCGATCGGTGCCGGTATCCAGGGCGGCATCCTGGCGGGCGACGTCAAGGACGTGCTGCTGCTGGACGTGACGCCGCTTTCGCTCGGTATCGAGACGCTCGGCGGGGTGATGACACCGCTGATCGAGCGCAACACGACAATCCCGACCAAGAAGAGCGAGATTTTCAGCACGGCGGCGGACAATCAGCCGGGCGTCGAGATTCATGTGCTACAGGGCGAGCGCAAGATGGCCGGCGACAACAAGTCGATCGGGCGCTTCAAGCTTGACGGCATCCCGCCGGCGGCCCGTGGTGTACCACAGATCGAGGTCACGTTCGACATCGATGCCAACGGCATTCTGAACGTTTCGGCCAAGGATCTCGGTACCGGCAAGCAGCAGAAGATCACGATCACTGCCTCGAGCGGTTTGAGCGAGGCGGAGGTCAAGAAGATGGTTGAGGAGGCCGAGCGCCATGCCGATGAGGACAAGGCGCGCCGCGAGTCGGTTGAAACGAAGAACATGGCCGAGAACATCGTCTACCAGACCGAAAAGATGCTCAAGGAGCATGGCGACAAAGTCGATTCGGATAAGAAAGCCAAGGTCGAAAGTGCCATCGCGGCACTGAAGAAGGCGCTCGAAAGCAATTCCACGGACGAGATCAAGGCCAAGATGGAGGTGCTGAACCAAGAGATGCAGGCGATTTCGCAGGAGATGTACGCCCATGCGCAGCAGGCGGCTGGCGAACAGCAGCAGGCAGGCGGCGAGGCGTCGTCGGGCGGGACGGCCCAGGAGCAATCCGCCGGGGCCGGTGCCAAGGACAAGGATGGGGATGTGATCGACGCCGATTTCGAAATGGTCGACGAAGACAAGAAATAACAGGGTCACGGGCATCGCGAAGGGTTCGGAAAACCGACGCGCTGTCCGTGTGTGTTTAACAACAAGTCCGGTGTTCTGCCGGACGCAAACAAGGGAGAGACAGGTAGATGAACATTAAACCATTGGGTGATCGGGTGCTGGTCAAGCCGGCGACTGAGGGCGAAGTAAAAAAGGGCGGGATCATCATTCCCGACACGGCCAAGGAGAAGCCGCAGGAAGGGACCGTTGTGGCCGTCGGTACCGGCAAACTGGATGACGCCGGCAAGCTGATTCCGTTCAATGTGAAGAAGGGAGACAAAGTGCTGATGCCCAAGTATGGCGGCACGGAAGTCAAGATCGACGACGTGGAGTACCAGATCATCCGCGAAGAGGACATCCTCGGCGTCATCAGCTGAACCGAAGACCTCAAACCGTATATAACGAACAAAGGAGAAGTACAAAATGGCAGCAAAACAGTTGAAATATGACGTGGATGCACGTCAGGCGATTCTGACGGGTATCGAGAAGCTCAGTCGCGCCGTGACCGTGACCCTCGGGCCATGCGGGCGTAACGTGGTTCTGGACAAGAAGTTCGGTTCCCCGACCGTGACCAAGGACGGCGTGACGGTGGCCAAGGAGATCGAGCTTTCCGACCCGTTTGAGAACATGGGGGCGCAGATGGTGCGCGAGGTCTCCAGCAAGACCAGCGACATCGCCGGTGACGGCACGACGACCGCGACCCTGTTGACCGAGGCGATCTTCCGCGAAGGTCTCAAGAACGTGACCGCGGGTGCCAACCCGATGAGCCTCAAGCGCGGCATTGACCGGGCGACGGGCGCGGTGGTCAAGGCGATCGCCAAAATGAGCAAGAAGGTCAAGGAGCATACCGAGATCGCCCAGGTGGCCACGATCTCGGCCAATGGTGACACCGAGATCGGCAACATCATTGCCGAAGCGA
>CAZOXS010000468.1:0-9819 GCA_964583785.1 uncultured Victivallales bacterium | reverse complement strand
CTAGGCAAGAAACAAGCACGAATCTCACGTTTCGTGCTTATTTTACAGGGTGTTCAGAAATAGCGTAGTTACATTGGGCGGGAAATCAGGTTGGTAGAGGTTAAAGCATTTCCGAGCAGAAGCAGTCTTCAGTCTTCAGTCTTCTCCCTTACGATACAGCGAGGCCTGGATTGCCTTGTTGACGGAAAGGTCGTCGGGGACACCGGCGATCTCGATGACCTTTTCGATCAGGACTTTCATCTTCTGGGCGCTGTCGGCCGAGAGATCCAGCATCTCCAGGATCTCGAAGAGCCGTTTGCGTGAAATCCCAGTGCCGCTTTTGCCCTCGGAACAGGCATCGATGGCGGTTCGCGTCACGCTGTGGTCCGGTCCGTAGACGTTGTTGTTACCGAGAATCAGGCCGATAGACCGGATGGTTTGCCCGGCCATTTCGCTGGTGATTGTTTCCATGGTCATCTCCTGTTTGATGATGGGTCAAGAGCCGGGCAATTGTGCCGGATCCGGCGTCGGCTGGCAATCCTGATGTTGCAATCCCTTGCTTGCGCTTTCATAGGCAGTTGTTCTATAGTTGCGGCCATGAACAACGTGCTTTTTGCATTCGGGTTGACGTTGCTGGCCGGTATGGCCACCGGGATCGGCAGTATTATCGCCTTTACGGCCAAACGCACCAACTACCGGTTCCTCTCGGTGGCGACGGGTTTTTCCGCCGGGGTGATGCTGTATGTCTCGTTCGTGGAGATTTTCTACAAGGGGGCCGAATCCTTGTCGGAACATTACGGTGACGATCTGGGGCACTGGATCAATGCCGCCTCTTTCTTTGGCGGTATGTTGCTGATGCGAAAATGACTTGCGAAGTGTGTCCGCTTTGGGCATGATCTTGCACTATAAGTAAACAGCGGGGTGTGATGTTGGCAAGGGACGCTAAACAGCTTTACGGGCGATTGATCGTAGGGGGTATATGCCTTTTCGCGGGTATTCTGTCTGGCGGGGACGACGATACGCAAATGCGTATACTCGAATTTGCCCGCGCTGGCCGGAATGTCGAGGCGATCCGTGTCTATGAGTCCTTGCCGGACCGCGACCAGTCGGATATCGCGGTGTGGCGGGCCGTGGCGGGGTGCTACTGGCGGGAACGGCGGTTTGAAGAAGCCCGGACGCTTTACCGTGAAATCATGGAGAGGCAGTCGAGCCTGAGTGCGATCGGCCTTGGCGGGCAGGAAGAGTCGTCGACGGAAACACCTTCGGCGGCGGCTCCGGCGGTGGTCTTGCCTGAGCCGGAAGAGGAGCCGGCGGTGGTCTTGCCTGAACCGCAGGAGGAGCCCGAGGAGGTTGCTGCCACGGCTGAATCGTCCGCCGTGCAGGAGGAGACGAAGGCACCCCGCGACGTTGTCGAAGCGCCGGAACCCCAGCACGCTGAGCCCGGGCCGGAGGCGCTTCCAGTGCGCATCGTCTCGCTGGAGCAGGAGCTGGTGGCCGCCAGGCAGATGCACGCGACGCTCAGGGCGAATGCGGACCAGAAGTTGAATGACCTGTTGGACGCGATCGAAGCGGAGAAAACCCGCCGGGAAAAGGTGGAGGCGGAGCTTAAGGCGGTGGCGGCAATGCTGGAAAGGCAGAAGGCTTCGGCTTCGGCCGACTTTGAACGGCAGATGCAGGCGGTGAGTGAGCAGTTGACTCGGGAGCAGCGTCTGGCGGCGGACGCGGCAGCAGACTATCAATTGCGGGAAGTCGAATTGAGGGCGCGCGTGGCCCAGATCACGGCTGTAGGCGAGGATGCCAGGCTGCAGGTAGCCTTGCTGGAGCAGATGCTCGAGCAACTCCGTGGCCGCCTCGATACGGTAACGGCGCAGTTGGCTTCACGTGACCGGGAGGAGGCGCAGGAAACCGGGCATGTGGGTCACGCCTCCCTGGCATTGGCCCTGGATGAGATCGAGCGCCTGGAACAGGAGCAGGCGGAGAAAGAGGCGGCGGCGGCGCAGCAGCAGGCCCAGCTGCAGGAGCGGAACGAGGCCCTGGAAATGCAGGTGTCCAGTGCGGATAGAACGCTAACTTCGGTCCGGCGCGAGCTTGACGGGGAGCGACGTCAGCGGTTTGATCTCGAGGCGCAAACGCGGGAACAAGCCGAGGCCCTTGAGGAAACGGCGGCGATGCTGGCGGAGGCAAAGGCGGCGCTGGCCCGCCAGTACGATGTCCTGCGCGAACATGTACAGGGCGGGAAGACGATACGCCTCGGCAACGACCAGGCACCGGGCATGGCGGACGTACAGGTCACACCGCCGGCACCCGATCTGGTCCCCATGATCGGTCAATTGGAGACGGCCACGGCCACCGCCGTGGCCGAGGTCAGGGAGCTGCGCGAGCAGCTGGAACATGAACGCTCGGCTTTAGCGGTGGTGGTGGCGGCCAAGGAAGCCGAACTTTCGGCCCTGCGGGCAGAGATGGCCACCTTGCAGCAGCAGGTCAGTGCGGTCGCGGCAGCGGCCACCGGGCGCGAGTCCGCCATGGAGGCTGCGCATACTGATGCCATGGCGGCGATGGCGCGGGCGCACGAGCTGCGCGTGGCGGGGTTGAAAAGCCAGATCGACGCGCTGAAGCTGGCCGTGGCGACCCGCGACCGAGCGGTCCTGTTGCTCGAGGACGATCGACAGGCAGGGCCGGGCCGGGTGATTGACGCCGAGGATGAGAAATAGCTGGGAAAGAGTGTCATGTATCTGAATTATTGGCGACTGAAGGAAGAACCGTTCAACAATGCGTTGGATCTGCGTTTTCTGCACATGACGCCCCAGCACGGGGAAGGCGTGGCCAGGCTGCTCTACGCGGTGCAGCAGCACAAGGAGGGTGCCGTGCTGACGGGGGGCTTCGGAACCGGCAAGTCGCTGGTCAGGACGTTCTTCCTGTCGAAACTGGAAACCATCGGGAATTTCGCGGTCGCGCTGGTGGAGAACCCCCTGGTGGAACCGGAGTCCATGATGCGGGATATTTATGCGCAGATCAGTCAGAAGACGATGCCGTCCGGGCTTGCCGGCGGCGGCTTTCGCGAGCTCGCCGCCGCGTTGGCGGATCGGCAGGCGCATGGTTTCCACAATCTAGTTGTGATCGAGGAAGCACAGCTGCTCAACCGGATCGAGTCGCTGGAACAGCTGCGGCTGCTGATGAACCTGTCGGATCGCAAGGGGCGCCCCCTGTTGACCATGATTTTCATCGGTCAGGATGATTTTCTGCGGGTGTTTGCGCTATCTCCTGGTCTGGCGCAGCGCGTACCGGCCCGGTGGAATCTTGCCCCGCTGACTCTCGAGCAAACGCGCGATTATGTCGATCACCGGCTCTGTGTGGCGGGTGCGAACGGCTGGATATTGGAGGACTCGGCCGTGGAGGTGCTGCACGCGTTCAGTGGCGGTACGGCCAGGATCATCAATAATACGGCCGATATGGCGCTGTATCTAGGCATGCGGGAGGCGGCGGCGCGGGTGGATGCCGGCATCGTGGAGCGGGTCGTCGCGGATCAGCGCAACAGCCTCTCCCTGGCGCAAGCGGAGGTAGCGCCATGAGCCGGTTTGCCATAGTCGCGCTGGCGGTCTTTATGGCACTGTTGGGGTTTGTTCCGGCAGGGCGGGCGGAGGAGGCCAGTGAAGACGGCTATGCGCGTGCGATTAGCCTGCTGCAGGATGGTATCGTCTTCGAGGCAATCCATGAACTGGAGCGTTTCACGCGGTTCAATCCGGATCATGAGGAGGCGCGTATGTTGCTGGTGCGCTCGTTACGCCGCGTGCGGCGTGACGAACAGGCCGCCGAGGAACTGTCGCGCGTGATCCGCCTGAATCCAGCCAATATGGAAGCCCGGCGGCTATTGACGCGTCTGCGGGTGGAGATCGGCCAGCAGTTGGACCGCCAGGATCGGGATGCCGTCCTGCGCTATGCCCGCCTATGCGCGATTCCCGAGAGCTATGAGCGGGCTGCCGACTATTACCGCCTGGCGCTGACGCTGGAGGATGATGCGGCGGTGCATCTCGAGTTCGCGCGTATGCTGTCGTGGGCAGGGCACCACGCGGAATCGGCCTATCACTACGAGCGCTTCCTACGTTCAAACCCCGCTAATGTGGACGTCCTGATGGAGCTGGGGCGCGTGTACAATGCATCGAGTCAGTTCGCGCAGGCGGTGCTGGTCTTTGAGAAATGCCTGTCGGAGCAGCCCGACCATGTGCCCGCTGCGCTTGATCTGGCCCGTTCGCTGATCTGGGCGGGACGCGAGGACGAGGCGGCGGAGCGGCTGCGGGGGATGGCACAGAAAAAGGTAGGCGGCGAGGTGCCGCTGCTGCTGCTGGCTTCCATCGCCCGGTTCCGGCACCAGGTTCTCGAGGAGTACGCCCTCTTGTCACAGATCCTGACTCTGAAGCCGGACCACTCGGAGGCACGGGAGAGGCTTGCCGCCATGGAGCAAGGGGGCCTCCTCGAAGAAGCGCGCCTGCTGGCGCATCTGGAAACCCGGCCGGACGATACGGAGGCGCGCCGTCAGCTGGCCGACTTGTATATCCAGGCAAAACGGCATGGCGATGCGCTTCACCAGTTGAATATGATCCGGGAAACGGCACCGCATGATCTGGCGGTGATGCAGCGGCTGCGGGAGATGCGCGACGAGGAAATGCAGCGGGTCATGGAACAGATCAGCGCGTTCAGAGGTGTGCGTGCCGCCAGCCGCCAGGGCGAGATCGCGCGTATCCAGCAATGGCTGGAGCATAACGCGGGAGACATGAAGAGCCGGCTGCGGCTGGCCGAGCTTCATGCCGAAGGCGGAAATTATGCCGAGGCCGTCGTGCACCTGGAATGGTTGATGGCCTCAGCCCCCGGGAATGCGTATATCGAGCAAACCTATGCAAGATTGCAACAGTTGCTCGCACAGCGTGAGCGGCAACCCGGCTCCGCAGCGGGGGAACCTTGACAATGAGGAAGCCATGGCTCGAAAGATAATTCTCTCTATCCTGATCGCGACCCTGCTGGCGTTCGTCTTTGTCACGTATGTCGCCGTGCTGCGGACGGATTACCAGGTGACGTCCGCATTCGTGAATGTCTCGATGGTGGTGCTGTTCTCATTCCTGGTGCTGCTGATCATCCGTTTCTTCATCCTGATCTATCTTTCCTACCTGCACCATCTTGATCGCAGCCGCACGCCGGACTATCTGGCGGAATACCTGGCCCGCCCCGAGACGATGACGCTGCCGCCGGTCTCGATTATCGTGCCTTCCTACAACGAGGGCGTGGTCATCGAGAGCTCCATCCGTTCGCTGCTCAACCTGCAATACCCCGATCTTGAGATCCTGGTGATCGACGACGGCTCCACGGACGATACCTACACAAGGGCCAAGCGCTATGAGGGGCGTAACGGACGTACCCTTGTGCGTGTGATGCGCAAGAGGAACGGCGGCAAGGGCGATGCGCTCAACTATGGCATCGCGGCCTCCAAGGGCGAGTTCGTGTTGACGGTCGATGCGGATTCACGGCTCGAGCCAGCCTCGCTGCTGTATGCCGTGCAGCACTTCAAGAACCCGCGGGTTGGGGCCGTGGCTGGCAATGTCAAGGTCGGCAACCGGCACAAGCTGATCACCAAGATGCAGGCGCTGGAGTATATCGAGGGGTTGAACATGGTGCGTCGTAGCCAGGGCTATTTCAGTGCCGTCAATATCATCCCCGGACCGCTGGGATTGTTCCGCCGCTCCGTGCTCGACGAGGTCGGCTACTACGAGCTGGACACCTTTGCCGAGGATTGCGATATCACAATCAAGATCCTGATCCACGGCTGGAAGATTGAATACGAGCCTTTCGCCATCACCTGGACAGAGGCTCCCGAGACGCTGCGCGACTTCCTCCGGCAGCGCTACCGGTGGACCCGCGGCATTCTCCAGTCGCTGCGAAAGCACCTGCCTAGCCTTTTCAAGGGCGTCGGATTCGTGAACACCTTCATGCTCTGGTATATGGCTTTCGAATCATTGGTCTGGCCGATCATGAACATTTTTGCCCAGGTGTACTTCCTGTATATCGTCATCTTCTTCGATCTCGCCAAGTTCGTGATTTTCTGGTGGGGTCAGTTGACGGTGCTTGATATCGTAGTGGCCATGTTCTGCCTGAGCATGGAGCGCGAGAGTATGAAGCTTGTTCCGTATTCGATCCTGTACCGGATCTATTTCGTGGTGCTGACCGATGTGTGCAAGGTGATCGCCTCCGTGGAGGAGTTGCTCAAGGTCAGGATGAACTGGGGCAAGCTTGATCGCACCGGGAGCATGGGTGAGGCACAGGGGAAACCATAGCAAGGAGATGCAGTCATGGGCAGTCTGATCGGTGTGTTGTCAACCGTGATCCTCGTGAGCACGGTTTGTACGCTTATCTTCGCGGTCGGGGCTTACGTGATCTCGCGCAAGGGGCGTAACGGGGTCGGGACAATGAATGAGATTATCCCCGGCGGGGATGTCGAGGATCAGTTCCCGCATTCAGCGGCATCCGCCTCTTCGACGTTGTTTAAACGCGTACAGCCAGGCGCGGGGGCGGCAACGCCAACGGCTGACACCGGTATGGATGACGATTACCAATGGAAATAAACAAAGAAAAGAAACCGGCGGGACGCCTGCGCTTCCTCTGGCTGCTGTTGATTGTCAACATCGTCCTGGTTGCCAGTCTCTGGCAGTACCACCGCTTGATCGTGGAGGTGTCCGACGGGGCGGCGGCCGATTTCCACCGGCAGTTGCTGGCACCCTTCAGGCGTGATGCCCCGGTCGGGAACCGTCCGCTGAAAGTGGCGGTTCTACGGTCCGAGGCGACGGCCGTATCGTTCGGTGAGAACAGGGCTGGCTACGACAACCTGATCGCGCTCTGGCAACATCTGCTTGAGGCCGAGAATTTCGGATACGAGATTTTGAACGCGGTGCCTGCCGGTGAAGCGGCGGAGCCATTCAATCTGCTGCTGCTTCCGGCCAGCCGCTGCATGGGACAGCATGACCGTGAGGCGGTCAAGGCTTTCCTGCGCTCGGGTAGGGGGGTCTTGATGACATGGGCGACCGGTACGCGCAATGAGTTCGGCCAGTGGGAACCCTACTCGTTGCTGCACGAGATCGGCGGGATGGAGGTCACCGGGCCCCCACCGTCGACCCGGCAGAACCTGAGCACGATCATGGTTTCGGGCGGTTACCCGATAACCGCCAACCTATACCCCGGGTTCCGGCTTAACGTGACCGCCTTCGATCAGCCGCTCTCCTGTCATGTGCGCGAGGACCGCACGTTGGTCGACGGGGTCTGGACCGATCCCGACGAACCGACGTTCGAACTGCACAGTGTTCGCGACCGTGCGGCGGTCGTGCATGGCACCTATGGCGAGGGACGGTTCGTGTGGACGGGCTACACGATCGGATCGGGGCAAAACCTGCCGGAGCAGCGTGACGCCTTCCACATCCTGCTGCGCAGTGCCATGCTTTGGGCCGGGCACCAGGTACAGGCATTCAAACCGGTGTGGCCGGATGGCCGACCGGGGGTGCTTTCGATCACGCAGGACGTATTCGGCCCCGAGGACGTGGATGCCCGCCTCCTGGATCTGGTGCGCAAGCACCGCGTCCCCTTGACCTCGTTCGTGCGACCGTCGGCGCTGGCTGCGCACCCGGAACTTCTGGCCCAGTTGCTGTCGGCGGGCGAAATCGGTTTGCTGGGCGACCCCGCGGCGGATTACGAGGGGCGCTCACTGGTGGAGTTGCAGCAGGAGTTCGAGGCGTCAGCGCGTTTGATCGAGACCTTGACCGCCCGCCGGGTAAGCGGTTTCCGGCTATCCGGCGGCCAGCCCTTCAGCGATCGGACCCAGGATGCGCTGGTGCGCGCGGGATTCCGCTACCTCTCGATGCGTGAAACGGACAGGATGGTGCCGAAGGCGACTCGCAGCTACCGTCCCATCCCGCTGGTGACACGACCGCGAATGCTCTGGGAAGTGCCGGAAACCCCCTATTTGAAGAGTGGCCTCCCCTCGGTTGACGTGGAGAACACCATGCCCGTGCAGCTGGCCCAGATTGTCGCGCTGGGCGGGCTTTATAGCCTCTCCTTTACGCCATCAACCCTGGATGGCGATTTCTCCCGGCGGCTTGGCGTGCTGATTGATATGGCCAAACAGCAGCAGGCGCCGGTGCTGACGCTCGAGGATATCGTCGATTTCTGGGAGGGGTGGGACAGCATCCGGATTGCCACCCGCTACATATCGCCGCGGCGGACAACCTTAAAAATCAGTAACACCTGGACCGATTCGGTCGACGATATCATCGTGAATGTCGAGATGCCGACGGCGCAGCGACGGCTGGATCTGGAGTCCATGACGCTGGGTACCGAATTGCCGACTGGTATGTCGCGAAGCGGTGTACGCTGGCAACTGCACCTGAAGCGGCTCGGCGGGGGCAAGAACCTGGTCTACTATATCAACGTAGGCCCTCCGTTGCCGCCGGGACAAGGGGTGGAGGGCTCCGATGGCCGGCGCCCGTCCGATACGTTCGGTGATGTGTGGTGAATGTTCAACAGGTGCTAACAAGAGGCGTGTGACATGCTTTTCCCGACAACCGTCTTCGCGGTCTTTTTCGTTTTCGTCTTCCTGGGCGGCTGGCTGCTGATCCGCCATCGCCGCCTGTGGGCGCTGTACATGCTGGCGGCCAGTTACCTGTTCTACGGCTGGTGGAACTGGCGTTTCCTTGGCTTGATCATCTTCTGCACGATCATCAATCACGGGTTCGCCCTCCTGTTGGCACGGTTGCCGGGACGGGCGTCGCGTACCGGGGTGCTGGCCACCGCCGTGGCGGTCAACCTGGGGGTGCTGGGCTTTTTCAAGTACTACCGGTTCTTTGTCATGTCGGCCTATGCGTTGTGCGGTCAGCTTGGGTTGTCCTGTTCGCTGCCGCTGCTCGAGATTGTGCTTCCCGTCGGGATTTCCTTCTTTACGTTCCAGGCCATGAGTTACGTGATCGATGTCTACCGCGAGGAGATTCCCCCGGCGGAGAGCGTCCTGGATTTCGCCACCTATCTCGCGTTCTTCCCGCAGCTCGTGGCCGGCCCGATCGTGCGGGCGAGTGTGTTCCTGCCGCAGATCCGGCACCCGGAAAACAGCGGGTTTGTCGATACGGGCCGCGCCGCCACCCTGATCCTGACCGGCCTGTTCAAGAAAGTGGTGCTGGCCAATCTGCTGGCCAGCCGACTGGTGGACCCGGTGTTCGGCTACCCGGAGGATTACGGCAGCGTGGATGTGCTACTGGGCGTGTACGGCTATGCTGCGCAGATCTATTGCGATTTCTCGGCTTATTCGGATATCGCCATCGGTGTGGCGCTCCTGCTTGGGATGCGGTTTCCGGATAACTTCAATGCGCCCTATTTCGCGACCAGTTTCCGCGAATTCTGGCAACGCTGGCATATCTCGCTTTCCTCCTGGCTGCGCGATTACCTGTATATCCCGCTCGGGGGGTCCCGGGGCGGGGCCTGGCGCACGCGGCGCAATCTGCTGCTAACCTTCCTGCTAGGCGGATTGTGGCATGGCGCACAGTGGCGCTTCGTCGCCTGGGGTGCCCTGCATGGGGCATACCTGATCGCCGAGCGCGTCCTGACGCAGTGGCTGGGGCCGCGCGCACAGCCGACAGGTCGCCTGAGGGCACGCCTTGTTCGCCTCGGGGCAACGCTGCTGGTCTTTCACGGGGTGTGCCTGTCGTGGTTTTTCTTCCGGGCCGAAACCTTTGCGGATGCCTGGATGCTGATCGGGAACCTGGGGGTTTGGCGAACACCGGTTCACCTGGGAGTCGGCACCGTGGTGCTGCTGGCGGG
>CAZOXS010000467.1:0-3913 GCA_964583785.1 uncultured Victivallales bacterium | reverse complement strand
GTTGTCGATCACGAACCCCAGCGGACGGATCAGGTGCAGGGCGGCACCGAGTCCGACGCACAGGCGGCCGATCGCCCCGCTATTGTGCGGGATCTGCGGCTCGATCAGCACCACATTCAGGCAGGGCTCCAGACGTTCATGCAGGGGTGAATTCATACCCGTACCCTAAATGGCCCACCGGAATCATGCAAGTTCTTACGGGTTGCATTGCCAAGGTGGGATAGGGTAAAGATAAAAGTCGAAAGTCGAAATCAAGAAGGCGGAAATGACTGGAGGGACGGGTTCCACCCCGTCTGCGGCGTTGTAAGCCAGTGTGGAAACGATTAACCAAGGAATAGATCATGGAACAGACGATACAGACACCTTTGATTGACAAGCTTGGGAAACGGGGGATGGATTTTCTGGGCGTCCGCCACCCGATCATCAGCGGCGGAATGACCTGGATCAGTGATTCCAAGCTGGTCAAGGCGGTGCATGACTGTGGCGGGTTCGGCGTGCTGGCGGCGGGCAACATGCCGGCGGAGCTGCTGGAGGAGGAAATCGTCCGCTGCAACGCGATAGGCGGTCCGTATGCCTTGAATCTGGTCACGATTGCCCCCAACTACAAGGCGCATCTGGAGGTGGCGACCCGGCACCGGGTGCCGGTGGTGATCTTTGCCGGCAGCTTCCCGAAGCGTCAGGCGGTGGAGGCCGTCAAGGCGGCCGGCTGCCGGGCGATCTCGTTTGCCTCGACGCTCTCGATCGCCGAGCAGCAGATCCGCTTCGGGGCGGATGCCCTGATCCTGGAGGGCAGCGAGGCTGGTGGGCACATCGGTCATGTGTCGCTGACGATCCTGCTCCAGCAGGTGCTTTTCCACAACCCGCCGGTACCGGTTTTCGTGGCGGGCGGTATTGCCACCGGCAAGATGATCGCGCACATGCTGATGATGGGGGCCGCCGGCTGCCAGCTCGGCACGCGCTTCGTGATGAGCGAGGAGTGCAATGTGCATCCCGACTTCAAGAAGCGGTTTGTGCAGGCCCGGGCGCGCGAGGCCCTGTCGACCCCGGCCTATGACAGCACGCGCTTGCCGGTGGTGGCGGTGCGGGCGTTGCATAACAAGGGCATGGAACAGTTCGGCAAGTTGCAGATGGAGCTGCTCAAGCAGCTTGATGCAGGTACGATCAAGCGCGAGGCGGCGCAGTTGAAGGTCGAGGAGTACTGGATGGGAGCCCTGCGACGGGCCGTGGTGGATGGCGACATCGACGGCGGCTCGCTGATGGCCGGCCAGAGTGTCGGGCTGGTTGATCGCATCCAGCCGATGCGCGAGATCTTCAAGGAACTGCTGGAGGAAGCCGAGGCCGAGACCGTGGCCGTGCGCGAGCGGCTGGCGTAAGGGCGAATTTATTTCTGTTTTCTGCTTTCCTATTTCTGCTTTACCCGATCATTCCTTCAGCGGCCGCGATGACGTCGTCGGCGGTGATGTTGCGGATGCAGGACGATTCGGGATGTTTGCAGCGGCGGCGCATGCAGGGCTGGCAGGTGCTCAGCGCCTGAAGCACGCGATGCCCTTCGCCGAAGGGCCCCGTGCGCCCGGGGTTGGTCGGACCGAAGACCACCAGGGTGCGCGTGCCGACGGCCGCCGCCATGTGTACCGGCCCTGAGTCGTTCGAGATCAGCAGGTCCGCATCCTTGAGAATGCTGCCCATTTCTACGATCGATGTCTTGCCGGCCAGATTATGGCAGGGAGCCGGCAGGGCGTCGGCGATCGTCTGGCAGGCTGGCCGGTCGGCGGGAGCCCCCAGCAGGGTGATGCTGGCACCGCGTTGCTGCAGGTGCCGGGCGACGGCGGCAAAGCGTTCGGCAGGCCAGTTCTTGGTCTCCCAGCGCGAGGCCGGGCAGATCACGACATGTGGCGATGGGACTTTGTGGTTGCTAGGCGGCAGGGTGATGGGGAAGGCGGGCGTTTCGAGGCGCAGGCCCAGGTGCTGGATGATGTCCAGGTTCTCGATCACCGCATGGCGGTTCTTGTCGCGCGCGCCAGCGATCGCGTCGTAGAAAAGGCGTGATCCCTCGCGATGGAATGACGGGCCGATCCGGCATGCCCCGCAGGCGGCACGCGCCACCAGTGCGCTTTTCAATAATCCCTGTAGGTCGATGATCCTGTCGTAGCGCGTCCGGCGCAGCGTGCGCAGGAATGCTCCGCCGTCTCGGCGTAGGCTGTGGCGAGGGAAGGGAATCACCGTCTCGACATCATCGAAACAGCGCACCAGATCCGCGTAGGCCGCGTTGGTGACCCAGTCGATGGTGGCGCCCGTTTCCGTTTTCAGGTTGTGGACGGCTGGCAGGGCATGGAACAGATCGCCCAGTGAACTCAATTTGATGATCAGGACACGCATGTGTGAAGTTATAGGCAAGCCGCCCCTGCCAGGCAACTCATTTCTGTTTGCCTTGGAATTAGCGTTGACAAGGCGGGGAGGAGCAAGTACATTACGACCAGTCTTTAGAAAAGCGTTTCGCTTTTAGCTGACTGACAACCAGCTTCAAAGGCTGTTGCTCCACACGGTGGATGCGTTCCTTGCTTTCCATTACGGCGGATGAATCTGACCGCTACGTTAACACTCATTCCAACATTTTATGGTGATCATGATTCGTGTTGCCGTTACGGGCGGCATTGCCTGCGGGAAAAGCCTCGCGGCTTCCATGATGGACGCTGCCGGTGTGCCGGTTTGCGATGCGGATGCGGTTGCCCACAGGCTGATTGAGCCGGGGATGGATGCGCATCGAAAGGTCGTGGACGCATTCGGTTCCTCCATCCTGGCAGACGACGGGACGATTGATCGGCGGGGCCTTGGTGATATTGTTTTCAATAATGAAGTGAAGCGGCAGCGCTTGAATGCATTATTGCATCCGGCGGTAGGTGCCGAGATCGAGCGCTGGCTCCGGCAGCAGGAGCAGGGCGGTGCCCGTATGGCGGCGGCGGTGATCCCGCTGTTGTTCGAGGCGGACATGGCGGCGTGCTGGGACGCCGTGGTCTGTGTGGCGTGCCAGCCGTCGATCCAGCTGGCGCGGCTGCGTTCGCGCGGACTGGATGAAGCGGCGTGCCGGGCGCGACTGGTGGCCCAGATGCCGTTGGCTGAGAAGGTAAAACGGTCCGATTTCACGATCTGGAACGATGGGAGTCCGGATGATCTGTCTGAATCGGTCAGGCAGGTTCTGGTAGGAATAGAGGAGAAATACAGGTAATGGAAGAGCAAACCAAACAGACGAACGAGCAGGTGAACACACCGGCGGAGAACCAGGAGAACGGCCAGAATGGCGGCAATCCGAATGTCGGCGGTAGGGTCCCCGGGCGCAATCCACACAACAACAGCAATCTCAAGAAGCGTCCTCGCGGCCGTGGCCGTGGCAAGAAGCCGATGGGCGGGGAAAGTTACGATAGTGGTGGTCCGCGCGAGCCGGTCATCCGTCTGGATGAGAACGGCGAACCGCTGACGCCGCCCGAAGGCATCCCGCCGCAGTTGAGCCTGAACGCGCTGCATGCCAGTCCGATCCCGGATCTGATGGCGATGGCCGACAAGTTCGGGCTGGTCGAGCTGGGGGCCTTGCGCAAGTCGGAGTTGATCTTCGAGATTCTCAAGGCGCATGCCCTTTGCAATGGCAGCGTTATCACCGAGGGTGTACTTGAGATCCTGCCCGACGGGTTTGGTTTCCTGCGTTCGGCCTGCAATAATTACCTCTCCTGCCCCGAGGATATCTATGTGTCGCCTGCACAGATCCGCCGGCTGGCCCTGCGGACGGGCTACCATATCAAGGGGCAGATCCGGGAACCGAAGGAGAAGGAGCGCTTCTTCGCGCTGGCGCGGGTGGATTCGGTCAATGGCGAGGAGCCGGAAAACGCACGGACGAAGATCCCGTTCGAGAACCTGACCCCGC
>CAZOXS010000466.1:0-7087 GCA_964583785.1 uncultured Victivallales bacterium | reverse complement strand
AACGCCGGGAAGGGCGATGTGTGCTCAAAAATGGTGATTCCAGCCCATCAGGCGGCCAAAAACCCACACGCGCACAGCATCCGCCATTTTCCCTTGCAGAACCCCTCGTGGTTCCCGGCTTCAAGCGGGTACCACGAGGGGGTCTGCAAGTGCCTCAGTTCCATGAATTTCGAGCTATGCAGCTTGTCTGACTTGATACTCGCATCCGCCTGTGTTTTCAGCGAACAGGGAATACCGTCGATCGTAATGTCATGACCGGGATTACCCTTTGCTGCAAGCGCGGCGCATCGGCCACATTGGTTGAGGATACGTTCAAAGGCATATTCAAAACGATCCTTGGACAGTGATTCTATCGAGAAGCAATGATGATACGCAACACATCCCCGAAAACGCGCAAAAGACAGGCATCAACGATATCTGATTCGGGATTCCGCTCGATGCTGACAAACGGCTGTCGAAACTGATCGACAACACTTTCGATAAAGTCAAGCTGCGGCCTTGTAAGTTCCTGCAATGCCGCCGCGAGCTTATCAACACGCAAGCGTATATCTATCTTCCCGAGTCATGGTTGCGTACTCCTATATCGGTTCCTGACGCCCGGCGATCCCGCGGGCGCTTTGCAGGTGGCAGATAGCCAGGGCCAGGGCGTCCGAGGCGTCCTGCTGGATTTCTTCGTCGATTCCCAGCAGACGCATAACCATTTTCATGACCTGCTGCTTTTCCGCCCCGCCGACGCCGGTCACCGCCTGCTTGACTCGCCGCGGGGCATACTCGAAGACCGGCAAACCGGATTCGGCACAGACGGCAATCGCCACCCCGCGCGCCTCACCCAGGACCATGGCGGTCTTGATATTCTTGCAGAAGAATGCGCCCTCGATTGCCACCCCGTCCGGAGCCGTCTCGCTGATGATCTTGCGGATACCCTCTGCAATATGCAGCAGGCAGGCGGAATGCAGCCAGGCGGGCTTGGTGCGCAGGCAGCCGAACTGCACCGCCCGCATCACACTGCCACCATGCGCCTCAACGACCCCCAGGCCGCTACAGCGCAGCGATGTATCAATTCCCAGAATCCTGGTGCCAGTGGCGCTCACGCATCCTCACCGACGGCATCCATCACCTCGTCGGTCATTTCCATGTTGGTGTAGACATCCTGGACGTCGTCATTGTCCTCCAACGCCGCCACGAACTTGAGAATCGAGCGGGCCAGCGCCGCCTCCGCCACCGGGGCGGTCAGCGTCGGCAGAAGGGTGATCTCCTTGCCGGCGGCCTCGATTCCAGCCGTTTCCAGCGCATCGCAGACATCCGCGAAGGCCGACGGATCCATCAGGATCTCGTACTGCTCGCCATCGAGGACGACATCGTCGGCACCGGCCTCCAACGCCAGTTCCATCAATTTCTCCTCATCGACCGAAGCGGCATCGACCAGGATCTGTCCTTTGCGCTCGAAGTTGCGGCTGACCGAGCCCTGCTGGGCAAAGCTGGAACCGTGCTTGTTGAAAATATGGCGGATCTCGGCCGCCGCACGGTTGCGATTATCGGTCAGCACGTTGACGATCAGCGCCACACCACCGCCGGCATAGCCTTCGTAGGAGATCTCCTCAAAGGAGGTCGCCCCCAGCTCGCCCGTGCCCTTCTTGATTGCCCGCTCGATGTTTTCGTTGGGCATGTTCACGCCCTTGCCCTTCTGGATCAGGGAACGCAACGTGATGTTGGCGGCGGGATCGCCGCCCCCCTGCTGGGCGGCAACCATGATTTCCTTGGCGATCTTGCTGAAAATCTTACCGCGCTTGGCATCCGCCGCGCCCTTCTTATGCTTGATGGTTGCCCATTTACTATGACCGCTCATACCTCTGTCCTTTTCTGCTGTTTCCGTTGCTTTCCATACGCCTCATTGCCGCCGTCGAGTCCTGCGGAATCAATCCCGGCCGCACCTGTCAAAACCGCCACGGGGCATGTCGTGCCCCACGATACCTGCATCCTTCTCGCCTCCATACTCCTGCATCCAGCCATTCTCGAACCCGAGCGTCTCAAGCGCCTCGCACACACGCCCGTATTCACCCTCGCCAACCGACCGCCCCCAGGCGCCGTTGCCCACGGCCTTCCAGGCCGGCTGGTACTGCGCCATCAGGCTGATGTGTACCCCGGTGCCCAGCGTCGCGGCGATCCATTCCAGACTGCCCACCGCCTCTGCGGCCAAATCCGGCAAAACGAGGATTCTACAAATCACACCGGAAAGCGCAACTCCATTTTCATCGCACGATAACGGACCCAGCCGCGACCACATTTCCACCAGTGCCCGCCGGGCGTTTTCGACATAATCCGCGGCGGCGGAACCCGCCCGCGCCGTATCGGCGCGGGCGTAGCGCAAATCCGTGAGATAGACCTGGATGTCGTCCGCATACGCGCGCAACGTCTCGACGCGCTCGTACCCGCTGGTGTTGTAGACCACGGGCAGGTTCACGCCCTCGGCCCGCACCAGTCCGAGTACCTCATGAAGGGATGGCAGCCAAGGCGTGGGGCTCACCAGATTCCAGTTATGGCAGCCGTGGTGCGCCAGCGCGCGAAACACATCCGCCAAACCATCGCGGTCGTAAACATCCCCCTCGCCCTGCTGGCTCCAGGGGTAATTCTGGCAATACAGACAGGCGAGCGTGCAATGGCTGAAGAAAACCGTCCCCGATCCCCGGTCGCCCGATATCGGCGGTTCCTCGCCGAAATGCGGGGCGTAGCGGTAGACCGCCGTTTCCGCACCGGCCTGGCACCAGCCGCGCGCGCCGGCCAACCGGTCAACCCCGCAACGCCGCGGGCACAGTTCGCATCGACTCAGATCCACGCCACACGCCCCATCAATCCTCCTCCTCCTGGACATCGGCCGCGGCGATGACCTTCTGCGCCACATTCGACGGAACCTGCTCGTAACGGTCGAACTGCATCTCGAAGGTTCCACGACCGCCGGTCATGGAACGCAGCTCGGCGGAATACTTGAACAATTCGGCCTGCGGCACATCAGCGATGATCACCTGCATCCCCTCCTCGACCTCCATGCCGAGGATACGGCCGCGCTTGTGGTTCAGATCGCCGTTGATATCGCCCATGCAATCCTCGGGCAGCGAAATCCGTACACGCATGATCGGCTCCAGCAGCACCGGCCTGGCTTCGCGCATCGCCAGCTTGAGCGCCCGGCTACCGGCAATCTTGAACGCCACTTCGGAAGAGTCGACATCATGGTAGGATCCGTCATAGAGAGTTGCCTTGACGTTCTCGACCGTAAAGCCCGCCAGCGGCCCCTTGACCATTCCCTCGAGCAAGCCCTTCTGCACGGCGGGAATGAAGTTTCCCGGGATGACACCACCGACAATCGCGTTGACGAACCATTCCTCGTCATCCGGCTGCTTCGGTTCCACACGCAGGTAGACATCGCCATACTGGCCGCGACCGCCGCTCTGCTTCTTGTGCTTGTAGTGCCCCTCGCCAACCGCCGTCACGGTCTCGCGATAAGGAACCTTGGGCGTGCTCAGTTCGACGCTCACATTGCTACGGGCCTTCATCAGTTCGACCGCCACATCGATATGCACATCCCCGAGGCCCTGTAGCACCACCTCGTGCGTCTCCGCATTGCGGTCGACCGAAAGGGTCGGATCCTCCTCGCAGACGCGTTTGAGTGCCGTGCCGATCTTGTCCTCGTCGGCCTGCGTTTTTGCCGTAACAGCCATGAACGTGACCGGCTTCGGAAAATGCAGCGGATCAATCACGATCGAGGAGCCGACGCTGCAAAGCGTCTGGCCCACATGCGTATTCTTCAGTTTGGGAATCGCCACGATATCGCCGGCCGTGGCCTTCTCCACCGGGCTTTGCTTCTTGCCGTTGACGGCCAGCAGGCTGCCGACTTTTTCCTTCTCACCGGTCGAGGCATTGAACACCTCGGAATCGCTCTTGAGCATACCGCCGAACACGCGCACATAGGTCAACTGTCCGACGAACGGATCGTTGACCGAGCGGAACACCAGTCCAGCCAGCGGGGCCTCCAGCGAGGCATCCAGCGCCTTGCCCTCGACATCACGGTGCGGGACAGTCACCGGCGAGGCAAAGAAGCGCGAGACTCCATCCAGCAATTCATCAACGCCGATCCCCTTTAGCGGCAGGCAGGCAAAAACCGGAACAAAACCGCCGCTGGCCACCGCATGCACCAGCCCATCGGCGATCTCTTCGGGGGCCAGCACCTCACCTGCCAGGTACTTCTCGATCAGGGTGTCATCTGTCTCGGCCGCCAGCTCCACCAGCCCGCCCTTGGCTGCGGTAATCTCGGCTTCCAGCGCGGACGGTACGTCCTTGGCTCCTAGGATATCGATCACCCCGCTATTGTCTGGCAACGGCACCACCACCGGCACACAGTTCGTGCCGAAGACCTTCTGGATCTCGCTGACCGTCTTAACGAAACTGGTGTTGTCCTTGTCCAGGCCCGTGATCACGATCGCGCGCGATTGCAACCCGCGGCTCTTGCAGCATTTCCAGGCCCGATGGGTACCGACCTGGACACCGGCGGCCGCGTCAACCACGATCATTCCGGTCTCAGCGCTGCGTGCAGCGGCAATTACACTGCCGAAGAAATCCGCATAGCCAGGTGTGTCCGTGAACACCAGTTCGAAGTCAGTTCCCGCCGCCGTCTTGTAAAAGGCGCTGAACGTGGTGGAGAAAATAGAGATCTTGCGGGTCTTTTCCTGGTCGGTGTAGTCACTCATGCTTGTACCGGCGGCCGGGGAGCCAAGCCGATCATTCAAACCCAGACGATAGAGCAGCGCATCCGTCAACGTGGTCTTCCCGCTTCCCGTGTGTCCCATGATCGTGAAATTCCGCACGTTTTCGACCGGTATGTTCTTCATATGCGCGTCTCTCCTTTTCGTTGTAATGAGTGTGTTACAAACTTAGAATGCCGCCACTATGCCACAGCGACGACCGCCGTGCAATCCCTTGTTTACAACCCATGAGACTCTTTGCTGCTACTCTGGGAGGACCGTGTTTCCTCGACCGGCTGGCGTCGACTCGCGCCCTCCCCATCCAACGTGATATCGAGAATGATCGGGGCATGATCACTGACCTTGTACGCTTTAAAAACGGAGAATGCGACATCACCAATCCCCTTACCCCAGAAGTGGTCCAAACCATTGCTGCCCAAATGTTCGAATCCGCCTGACTCAAGCAGGTTGACCGTCCTTTCCCCACGTATGAACGAGCGCGGATAGAGGGTGTTCAGATCGCCACCCAGCAGAATCCCGCCCAGTCGTCGATCGGAAAATCGACGTTCCATGGCCGCCGCATAGGCAAGGAACAAATGGATCGCTCCCTCGCGCATCTGCACATTGCGCTGCTCATGGTAATCCTTGCCGCGGTAGTTCGACTTTAAATGCAACGAGAACAGCAGCAACAGACTACCCTCTGGCAATTCGACCGCTGCAAAAGCAATCCCGCGCGGCGGAACCGGTCCGGTATAATCGGGCGGGATCGCCCAGTGTCCCGCCTCGGCCGCCACATGCGGCAGCCGACCGGCAACCGCCAGTTGCAGCGGGTTATTCGTAAACGCCGAGATTGCATAGAGGGAAACATCCGGTTGCTCCGCCAAGGCTTTTTCCAAAGCATCTGACTTTACGATTTCCTGAAAAAGCAGCAGGTCGGCATCCACATCGCGCAACAACCGCTGCACGTCGGCGAGGTGCTGGGTCTGTTGAGCATGCGTCGGCCTCGGCGCTCGTCCAGGAAACCACTCGGCATTGAGTGACATCACCCGCAGCCGTTCCCCGGCCCCCGCGAGAAGCACAGGCAGGAGTAGCAACAGACAAAAGCAGCTAGAGAATATCCGCATAGCGTGCGTCCCTGGCAAGTTGCTGAACCATCTGCTTGACGTCCTGCGCACGCGATTTCGGACAGATCAGCGTCGCCTTCTCCGCATGGACCACCACAAGATCCTTTACCCCGATCAGCGCCGTCACGCGGTTCCCGCTGACGACCACATTGCCAGAGCTGTCAAGCACCGCCCCATCGCCAATAATCACATTGCCGGCGGCGTCCTTCTCGAAATGATCCTCAAGCGCGGGCCAGGAGCCGACATCATACCACTCGAAGTCGCCGGCGGCGGTCACGATATTGGGCGCCTTCTCCATCACCGCGTAATCGATCGAGATCCGTCCAAGGCGGTTGTATTCAGAAGTCAGGTTGCTTTCGAACGCGGGCGTGTCCACGACCGGGAGCATGGCGATCGCCATGTCGTAGACCGGTTTCTCATATTGCCTCAAAGCGGCCAGCAGAGTCCCAGCCTTCCAGATGAACATGCCGGAGTTCCATAGATAGTGACCGGACTGCACGTAGTTCTCGGCCGTCCGTGCGTCCGGCTTCTCGACAAAACGCCGGGCCTTGTAGACGCGAACGTCGCCGTCTTCCAGCACCTCGCCGCAATCGATATAGCCGAAACCGGTACTCGGGAAGACCGGCTTGATGCCGATCGTCACCAGCGAGTCGCCGCGTTCGGCCACACTGAACCCGTGTTCAAGAATCTGCTGGAAGCGCGCAATCGGCTTGATCACGTGGTCAGCGGTCAGAATGCAGAACGCTCCCTCCGGGCAGCGAGCCCTGACCACGGCCGCCCCCAGCGCACAGGCCGCCGCCGTATCGCGCCCGCAGGGCTCACCGATCACATTGGCCGCCGGCAGCTCCGGCACGGCCTCGCGCGAGACATCCACCAGCGCGGCGCTGGTAATGATCAGGATGCGCTCAGGCGGAATAAAGCCCTTCAGTCGATCAACCGCCTGCGCCAGCATCGGCCGCCCACCCACAAGCGAAAGCACCTGTTTGGGCCGCGCCGCCGTGCTAAGCGGCCAGAACCGCTCCCCCCGTCCCCCCGCCATGATCATCGCGTATCGATTTGTTTTTTCCATCACCATCTCCTTATTGGCAACTGTTTGGATAGGAATGAGACGCTAGCTCCTTAATCGCAAATTGTTTGAGTAAATGAGTCGATAATATAGCATGGCGTATCGCCAATTCCAAGCGTTGTAAGTGTTCAGTGTTCAGGGGTTCAGAGTTCAGGCAATATTTT
>CAZOXS010000465.1:0-4116 GCA_964583785.1 uncultured Victivallales bacterium | reverse complement strand
TGGGGCGAAAGAAGCCGGGCAACGTCAAGACGGCCTTTGACTGATGGACGTCAGCTTGTGCAAGACCGTTTGCGCGGACAATATCAAGTATCAAAGCGATAAAGCCGTTCATGTTCTTGCCGCCGGTAACGCCGGCACGTTCGCCTTGATCGGATTTTCCCGCAGTGACTTGCTTCTGCCTTGCAGCGTCCCGGCTTTTCCAAAATGTCCGCACTGCTTTACGAGCCTTGCGCTCGTAATCAATGATATCTATTGCCATCTTTATTCTCCGTTGCCGCCCAACGCGGATCGTTCATCCTGATTCAGTTTGTAAAGTTGGAATGCCGCCTTATTGCAGGCATCGAGATCCCGCTGTTTTGCGGCGCGGATTAAAGCCCGGCGTAAATCCGCGGATACGTCCTTCCAGTGGGGAATGCAAATTCGCCTCAAGTACTGCGCCTGAAAGCGTAAGTAGCCGCCGCGCATTTTGGTCGAGTAGGTCGCCACGAAAAGCTTGGCTATACCGGAAAGCAAGACGGCCTGCAAGGCCCGCAGATCCCATGTGTTTGAGATGACGAAATAAAGGTTGTGATGCGGATAAAGCTCTCCCGGTTCATAAACAATATGCGCCTCACCCTTTATATCCGGTATCAGCAGCTTTGGCCTGTGGGTCAACTCCGGCCAGATCCGGTCAATCGTTCGATACCAGTTCGACGGGCATTTCTGAGCACAATGGCGATTTGCAATAATCGCTTTACGCTCGTCAAGATAGCGGGCCAATCCGGGATAATCCCGAAGATCGACAAGCCTGCCGTCATCGGCAAACGGATTGATGACCCCTTGGCCGCGCCAGGCAACTTCCCCCGATTGAATGTCCGTGGTTGCAACCAAGGGTAGCTTCCGGTCCGGCTCCACATCAAGCGACTGGAAATCCCCTATGAATGCCTTGTCCGCTCCGGTTGCCACGCCGATCCCGACTTTGCAGCCAGCTTGCTCCAGTGTCGGAAACTTTCGTTCGATGCTCCGCAGTAGCGCCATTTGATCGGACGATTCCAATAGCCAGGGTTCAGAACCGTTGACAACGCCGATCATATCCCGGACGCACGCGTCGTCCGGCAGACGTTCCGCGCTGATTGCGGCTGCAACGGCAGCAAGTTCGTTACGGTCAATCCTGGGGCGATGCGCGATACGGGTCGGGCCGGCTTTTGATTTTGTAATGACCGTAATCGCGGGATAGGCGCTGACCTCGGAATGAAAGGCGTCGGTCCCCACCATATCGACATAGGCCCTGAGATGAAACCCCCTTGCGATAAACTCCCGCAATGGTCCACCGTAGCGATTTTTCATCCACCGGTCTGCACAGATGAACCCGAGCGTGCCGCTTTCGGCGAGAAGAGAAAGTGAGCGCTCAATAAACGGAATATAGAGGTCGGCACGGTCATACATTGTCTGGTAACGACGGCGGTACTCAGCCAACAACGGGGCGGGAATCAACTCCTGCCGGACGTAAGGGGGATTCCCGACAACAAAATCAAATTCAGCGGCCTGTTCTTCAAGTAGGAAATCCCCCTGGACAAGCCACTGGTCTGCCAGACCGGAGGCCACGTTAGCCGCAAAGCCCTCCTTTTCGAGTCGGTTGATTACGGTATGCCGGACCGAGACAAAGGTTTCCCGATGCAGTTCCACAGCACGAATCGCACCGGCCAGCACAGAGTCCGCAGTCGAAACGTTCCCGCTATGCGTACGCCATGCGGCGAGCAAGCGGTCGATAATGGGCAAAAGAAAATCACCCTCACCAAAGGAAGGCTCCAGAATGCGATTGAGATGCAACGGTGCGCTCGCTACATAGCCAACCAGATCAAGGATGAAATCAACGACCTCGATGCGCGTAAAGATAGCACCGCGCGCTTCTATGCCACTGATTGATGACAGGGCCTCAATCGCATCGGCTACGGCCACTGGTCTTGGAAAGGAGCGGCCATCAAGCAGGTCAAACAGTGTCGGTTGTATCAGGTGCTGCATATAGATACTTCTCCTGGACTCATGCCGGAAGATCTACCTTGGTCAATCCATTTGTATTGAATGCCCATGCCAACCGCCATTTGTAATATAATCATTGCAACGCCCTAACAGTAAACATACTCCTAGATGCCTATGAAAACGAGCAGAAAACAATAGTTGACGAGACTAGGATGGTCAGGTCAATTATTCCGTCATGACGATTACAGAAAACATTTACGAAGCGAAAACGCACTTCTCGCGCCTGATTGAGCGGGCAATGGCGGGCGATGAAGTGATCATTGCAAGAGCCGGTCATCCGGTTGTCTGCATTACCGCATCCTTCAAAGCGAAAGCCGGGATCGGCGGCAGGTGATTACCGCCGGTCATCGACGGTGCTCCAGCCGCGCACGCTGCCCGACCGGAGCTTTTCCAGCAGGTCACTATAGGTCGAACGGAGCCCCGCTTCCAGCGAAATCGACGGCGACCAGCCCAGCGAACGCAGCAGGGTGGTGTCACAGAGCTTGCGCGGGGTGCCGTCGGGTTTGGTGGCATCGAACGCCAGCTCGCCCTCGAACCCGACCACGCAGCGGACGGTCTCGGCCAGTTCTCGGATGGTGACATCGCTGCCGGTACCGATATTCACCAAATCCGGCGGGGCGTCCAGTTCCAGCAGATGCAGGATCGCCTCGGCGCAATCATCCACATGCAAAAACTCCCGGCGCGGGGTGCCGCTGCCCCAGATCGGCACGGCCGGCGCGCCTGCCAGCTTGGCCTCGTGCATCTTGCGCAGCAGCGCTGGTAGCACATGCGAATTCATCAAGTCGTAGTGATCCCCCGGCCCGTACAGGTTCGTCGGCATGACCGAATGATAGGTCACCCCGTACTGCGCGCGGTAGTGCTGACAGAGCTTGAGCCCGGCGATCTTGGCGATGGCATAGGCCTCGTTGCTCGGTTCCAGCGGGCCGCTCAACAGGGCCGACTCGGGAATCGGCTGGGGCGCCAGGCGCGGATAGATGCAGGTGCTGCCAAGGAACAGCAGCCGCTTGACGCCAGCCTGCCAGGCCTCATGCGTCAGGTTCAGCGCCGCCGCCAGATTGTCGTAGATGAATTCCGCCGGATACGTGCTGTTGGCATGAATCCCGCCCACCCGCGCCGCCGCGCCGATTACCACATCCGGTTTTTCAGCCGCGAGGAACGCCCGCATCGCCGGTGCGTCGCGCAGATCCAAGGCCGCGCGGTCGGCCGTCACGATGTTCATATACCCGCGCCGCTCCAGGGCGCGTACCAGGGCGCTGCCCACCATACCGCGATGGCCCGCCACATAAATCTTATCGGTCTGGTTCATTAGAGTCCCTCCCCGGTTGTCTGCCGCATCGCCAGCTCATGCCGGGCCAGCTTCAGATCCTCTTCCACCATGATCCGCACCAGATCCTTGAACCGGACCTTCGGCTCCCAGCCCAGTTCGCGTTTGGCCTTCGAGGCATCCCCGATCAGAAGCTCGACCTCCGAGGGCCGCTCGTAACGCGTGTCGTGCTGCACGTAGCGTTCCCAATCCAGATCCAGCAGTGCGAAAGCCTCCTCGCAGAACTCGCGCACGGAATGCGTTTCGCCCGTGGCGATCACATAGTCGTCCGGCCGCTCCTGCTGCATCATGAGCCACATCGCCTCCACGTACTCGCCCGCGAATCCCCAGTCGCGCTTGGCGTCCAGCGACCCGAGAAACAGCTTGTCCTGCAGGCCCAGCTTGATCCGCGTCGCCGCCCGCGTGATCTTGCGCGTCACAAAGGTCTCGCCGCGCCGCGGCGATTCGTGATTGAACAGGATTCCGTTGCAGGCGTACATGTTGTAGGCCTCGCGATAGTTGATCGTCGACCAGTAGGCGTACACCTTGGCACAGGCATAGGGCGAGCGCGGCCAGAACGGCGTGGTCTCCCGCTGCGGCACCTCCTGCACCTTGCCGAACATTTCCGATGACGAAGCCTGGTAGAAGGCCGTGCGCTTCTCCAGTCCGGTCTCACGGATCGCCTCGAGAATCCGGATTGCCCCCAGGCCTGTCACATCCCCCGTATACTCAGGAATGTCGAAGGAAACGCGTACATGGCTCTGCGCGCCGAGATGGTACACCTCGTCCGGATT
>CAZOXS010000464.1:0-3472 GCA_964583785.1 uncultured Victivallales bacterium | reverse complement strand
AGCAGTTTGCCGAAGGAGAGCGACTTGCCGCTGGTATCGCGCATGGCGTGATGCCACCACCGCTTGCGCGCACAGGCCACAAAGCGGCGGCCCAACGTGTTGGCCGGTCGTTTCATGATCTCAAGCACATTGCTCCCGAGTTCCTGAACGGCCTGGCGGGTTTCCGCCGGACTGACCGAGGAAGGTAGCGGCGTGCCGAACTGCAGCGTCACCGGATACGGCACACGGCGGGGCAAGGCACTCATCAGCCGGCCATAGTAATGACTGAAGATACTGCCCCAGGCATTGCCGATATGCACGGGAATAACCGGCAGGTGAGAATCGCGCACCATGCGTTCGAACCCGCCCCGGAAGGCGTGCATGTTGCCATTGCGTGTCAGCTTGCCCTCGGCAAAGATACAGACCATGAACCCTTCGTCCATAGCCGTACGGGCCTGCTGCAGGGAGCTGATGACGGCGCGCGGCGGATCGTTGGCCGAAATCGGGATCACGCCCATCAGGCGGAAGATCGGGTTGATCCAGCGATTCTTGTAGATCGACCCGTCCATCAGGAACCGGATGCGCCGCTGGGTCACGGAGGAGATCAGCAGCGCATCGACCCAGGTGACGTGATTGGCCACCAGCAGTGCCCCACCCTCGATCGGCAGATGCTCCAGACCGGTCGCCCGTATCCGGTAGACAACGCGCGTGATCACCACGACGACAAACCGCACGACAAAATCGGGTAGCAGCGCGAAGGTCAGCAGGGCCAGCCCCCCGGTCAGCCCCCCGATCACAACGAAGCTGGCCTGCGGCGAGAATCCGAGCGTCTTGTCGAGGAAGAACAGCAGTCCGGCCGAAAGCGCGACACCAAGGAAGCTGAGGAAGTTGGAGCAGGCCAGGATCTCGCCCCGCTGCGCGGGCGGGCTGCAATCCTGGATATAGGCACCGAGCGGGACGGTAAAAAGCCCCGCACCCATACCGGTCAGGAGCATCAGCGCCAGCACGGTGTTGACCGACGGGGCCACCAGCCCCAGCGCCAGGCCACAGACCGTCAGCAACAACGCCCCGATCGGGACCACGCCGAACTCGATATTGCGTCCCGAAAGCCGTCCGGCCATCAGGGCACCCAGGCCGATGCCCAATGCCGCCATCGGGAAGAGGAAGCCGCTGCGCTGCGCGGTCCAGCCCAGCACCTCCTCGCCATAGAGAAGGATGTTCTGCTGCACAAAGCCGCCCAGGAACAGGAAGTAGGCCGAGCCGACCACCGCCAGGAACAAATAGCGCTGGCGACGGATACGGAAGAGCGTACGAAAGATCTCGACCACGAACAGCGGCGCGATCCGCTGCGTTCCCCCGGCGGGAGCCGTGCGGGGAATCGGGATCGCCGTGGCCACGCCAACGATCGACACCAGCACGCAGAACCCCGCCACCGCCAGGTACTGGCCTCTAAACACGCTGACGAGCAGGAATGAGGGCAGGAACGTACCGAGGATAATCGCCAGATACGTCATGCAGACCAGGCTGCCATTAGCCCGCGAAAGCCGCTCGCGACTCACCAGCTCCGGCAATATCCCGTACTTGGCCGGACCAAAGAAGGCGCTCTGGGTACACATCAGGAAGATCAGGCCCAGCAGGATCACGGGGCTTTGCAGCAGCAGGCCGGCGACACCGATAACCATGATCACCAGTTCCGCCACCTTTGAGGCCACAATGATGCCGCGCTTGCCGAGACGATCGGCCAGCACGCCCGCAGCCTGCGAGAAGAGCAGGAACGGTACGATGAAGATCGCTGACGCCAGCGTGATCGTGGCCGTCGAATCCATGTGCAGGTGATCCACCAGGAAGAAGAACACCAGGAACTTGAAGACATTGTCGTTCAACGCCCCGAAGAACTGCGTCAGATTCAGCCAGCCGAACCCCGTCATGCGAAACCGTCCGATTGCCATGTACTTGCCCCTTGCTGTTGCATTCATTCTGCCACGCGGTTTAAGCATAGGAGATTCCAGCCGCTTCTGCAACCGTCCTTTCCCAACACCTCGGGGCGACAAAGATGCATAGTGAAACTAGACAATCGAATGTCCAATATTCAACAAGGAATATCCAACCGATCAAGTTTGCGAGGGAAGTACATGAGAAGCCCGAAAGACAATCATGCAAACTTTTCGTTCCCCTTGGATATTGGCTATTGAAATTTATTGTGGTGGCATGAGAAGACGACAACATCTTGTGGTCGAAAATGACGTCACGCACTATGCCCTCGGATGGGCATCCTGATACACCTTTTTCAGGCGTTCGATGCTGACGTGGGTGTAGATCTGCGTGGTGGAGAGGCTGGCGTGGCCGAGTAGTTCCTGGACGCAGCGCAGGTCCGCCCCGGCATCGAGCAGATGCGTGGCGAACGAGTGTCGCAAGGCATGGGGCGAGAACTCGGCGCTCAGTCCGGCTTCCGGCAGCATCACTTTCATCATGCGCTCGATCGAGCGTGTCGTCAGGGGCTCACCGCGCTTATTGCGGAACAACGGCACGGCCGCCTTGCCCGCAGACGGCCAGATCGCCGCCGCCGCCTGCAACGCCTCGCGCAGGGCCCGCGCGGCCGGATTCCCCAGCGGGCATAGGCGCTCCTTCTTGCCCTTGCCGCGCACCACCACCACGCCCGACAGCAGATCCAGCGCCTTGACGGTCATCCCCGCGGCCTCGCTGACGCGCGCCCCGGTACTGTAAAGCACTTCCAGCAGCGCCCGGTCGCGCAACGCGAAATACCGCTGCATGGCCTCCCCGCCGCTTCGTCCATCAGGCTTCCCGCCGGTTTTGATTTCGCGCTCATAGATCCGCATCGGGGCGGCCAGCAGTCGGTCGATTTCCTCGACCGAAAGCACATCCGGCAGCTGCCGCGGCTGTTTCGGACCATGCAGACCGGTGAAGGGATTAGCCGTGACGCGATCCTCGCGCTGGAGATGCCGGAAGAACGAGCGCAGGCTGGCCAGCTTGCGCCCGGTGGTCGTCGGCGCGCTGCCGCTCTTCTGGAACACCATCAGGAAGCGGCGGGCATGAAACCGGTCGACCGTGGTCCAGTCGTGCGGCGGGGGGACATCCTCCCACACAAAGGCGGCGAACTGCCGCAGATCCTGCAGGTACCCCGCTACGGTATGCGGCGAGGCATTGCGCTCCACCTCCAGATACCGCACGAACCCGGCCACCGCCGGATCGGCAACTCGTAATGAATCAACGTCCGTGTCCATTCCTCCTATGATGTTTTGTTGAATACTATGTCTTCGAAGATGATGCCACGCTCCTGCCTTAACCATTCGTTTTTCTCGTCGTCTGAGGCTCTTGCAAAACCCCTTGCTGAGCCCGCTTGAAGCCGGGCGCAGCAAGGGGTTTTGCAAAATATAATTCTTCAGCTCTGAACTACCGGAACGCCTGGCATCTCCCCCCCCGCCCTTGCCTTCCAAGGCAGAACCATGCCGGCACAAAACACGATGCAGGGGAT
>CAZOXS010000463.1:0-5684 GCA_964583785.1 uncultured Victivallales bacterium | reverse complement strand
CCCTGTGAACCCAGTATGGGCTTAGGCGGCCTGGGGTAATCGTCAGCGGGATACGGCTAACGGCCGCTTCGATGGCTGCCGATGTGGCCGGTCCCCCGCGCATATTCACGATCAGGGGCTTTCCGGGATATTGCGGGCGTACGTGCGTCAGATAGTGCCGGAGCAGGGTGCGCGTTGCCGGGAACAACACCCGCAGGCGCGTCTCAGGTTTCTGGCCCTTCTGGACTTCGGAGCGAATCCGGACGTCAATCCGGTCGCCATCAATGGCGATGTCTGCTAGCTCAAGCCCTGCCAGTTCTCCCCGACGGATGGCCAGATCGTACAGCAGTAGCAGCACGAGCCGGTCCCGGACGTGATCATGGTTGTTCAAGGAGACTGCCGTCAGGTCCAGGATTTTGTTGACCTCCTTTGGAGGGAGGAAATCGCGCTGCGCCTGATCGCTGAATGTGTCGTGACTGATATCGTCCAGTACATTTTCGCTCAAGACTCCGCGTTCCAGCCCAATCCTGAACACAGGCAGGGCGTTATGCAGCATCCGCGTGATCGTCTTGTGCGAGCCGCTTACCCCAGCCCGGTCCAGCAGGTTTTGGATATCACCACGAGTCACGAATTCAACGCCGCCCTTGCCAAGTTTCGAGAGTAGGGTCATCGTGGACTCGATCGCCAGTTGTCGGGATGCGTGCGTCATGGGACGTGCCGCCTTGCGGTTCCGGTGTGGTGCACGCCGTCCGGATGTTTCAACACAAACGAGTAGATCCTGTGTGGGCTCCGTCAGGCTGGAATATCGTCCTAGACGCTGGTACGTCTTCTGATGGACTAGTGGCCTAAGCACTTCTGGGTGCTTGCCTACCGCAGCGTTGTGCAGGCCACGGATAACGCTGGGTACCTGTCTGGCGGTGGAACCGTATTTGCGACCGTCGGACCGGCGCAAGCCGCCGCTGGCAAGGTCAGTGTTAAGCGCCTGTAATTCCGATTCACCTACTGACATGGTTCCGGTGTGCTGGCGCTTGGCAAGCCAGCACCCGTATACCTTGAGTGCAACATGCGCCTTGTATCTGGGCTTGGCCGGACGCTCGTCGGCTACCGCACGCAATATTTCCAGATAGCGTGCTGCGGTTAATCCCGGAGCCAGCGTCGGCTCCGTGATTGTATTTGCCTCCTGCAGTGAATGTGCCTGTTTCCCGATCATGCCGCACCCCACAGTTCGATGATTTGTGCCTGCTGGCCTCCA
The DNA here is from genome assembly GCA_964583785.1 of uncultured Victivallales bacterium. Taxonomy (GTDB): domain Bacteria; phylum Verrucomicrobiota; class Kiritimatiellia; order UBA8416; family UBA8416; genus UBA8416. Next base: position 4,453 of record CAZOXS010000463.1, on the reverse strand, counting down.
TGGGCGTGCTCGACCCTGATGGTAAGGGCGATGTTGAGATCGCCCGCGTTGCCTGGACGGAGCTGTGTGTCATCGAACAGAGGCTGAGCTGGCAGGGCATCGGTGAGCAGCCTGATTCTAACTCCACCAGCGCCGGCAGGCGCGGATTCAATTATTGGCATCGGTTCCTCCTTTCGTTATGTGTTCCGTTCGATTCGCCGATCATCTACAGGGCTCCTTGAAGGCGCGGGATTGGAGGGCGGCGGAGAGGGTGTCGAATTCGGTGGCGTGGCGTATATGTCCGATAAATGTCCGATAAGCGGAATTTCTTATGATGTCCGAAATGTCGCATATCAGTCCGATTTCCTTCCCATAATGTAGCGAGCCCCTTTCTTCTCGCCACGACGTACAAGGATACCTTTGTCAGCTAGATCCACAAGGTCTCTTGTAGCGGTCCTGGGACCTGAAACAGTCAATTCCTGATACTCCCCGCTGGATATTTGTCCATGCCGCCTGACATGATCCACCCCCTTCTTCTGGCGCTCGTTGAGCCCTAGTTCGTCCATGACGGCGTCGGTTAGCCAGTCGCGCCATATAGTTGTGACGAAGTGGGCGCCGTTCTGCTCGAAGGTGGGTTCGGGCAGTCCGGCGGTGTGGCAGTCTTCGATCATATCGGTGGTGCCGGTGCCGGCCTTCTCGACGAATTTGACGCGGTAGAGGGGTTCGGCGAGCAGGGGGTTATGCGGCATGGGGGCGTGTGGTTCGCGCAGCTTTTCGGGGGTCAGTCCATGCGGTAGTTCGCCGGGGTTCCATACTTCGATCCGGTTGGCATAGACGATGACTTGCACGAAGCCGGGGCTGCGGTAGTCGCGGTGGGCCACGGCATTGACGACGGCTTCGGTGATGACTGAACGTGGCACCTCGAAGTCGCCGGGTGCCTGGGTGCTGTGTGCCCGCGTGCCGACTGGCCGGTCCAGCTTGCCAAGCACGAATTCAACAGCCTGATCAATGACCTCGAAGATGCGGCCTTCGTAGGGTTGCTGCGAGGCAATGGGTTTGCGTTTTTCGGTGCCAAAGAAGTGTAGACAGTGGACCTGGATGTTGTTGAAGAACCGGCGTGGATCCTTGCCGAATAGCAGGATGGCGGCATTGGTGAGTTTGCCGTCGCGCATGAGTTTGAAGTTCTGCAGGACAGCCTTGGGGGCGCGGGAGCCTTTGAGGGTGAGGCGGCCCTTGGATTCGGCGGTCTCGATAAAGTCTTCGATGGCGGCGTTGTCGATATCCTTGAGCGTGGCTCCGGCACAGGGGCTGTCGTCGAACGGCAGGGTTTGCAGCATGCCCTTGCGTTCGAGGTAGTCAACGAGACTGGCATAGACTTCCCGCAACAGGGCGGGGGTGTCGGCGAAGCGGCGGCGGGTGAGTTGGGTACCGGCCTTGCGGATGAGTTTTGCCATTTCGGGGGCACGCGCCTTGTCGTCGTCGCCCCTTATGAAGATCAGCCGTTCGCGTCCGGTCCGGGTGGCGTGGTCAAACTCCAGCTCGGTCGGCGACTTGCCGTCGGCGTTCAGCCAGCCGTATTCGTTGCCGAACAGGCCAAGGTAGATGTCCCGTGCTCCGACTTCTTCGAGATAGATGTTGTCGGGTTGGCGGTCGCTGGCGGGGGTGTCCTCAAATAGGAATACATCGGTGATAAACCGCCGTAGCAGCGGGTCGCCGAGGATGTAGGCCTTCACGGCCCGCCGCTCCTCGGCGAGTTCCTTTTGCACGGAACTGACAAACACGCGCAGTATCGTCATGCCTCATCTCCTTGCTGCGCAGGGGTGTCCAGCATGGCATCCATGTAACTGATTTCCAGCTCCTCCGTGACCTGCGATGGATCTTTTACGTTCCACCCCGCCAGCCACAGGTTGCGATCAATGATCTCCTGCCGTGTTCGTTTTTCGTCCATATCCCCGTAATGCCTTAAACTGCCCCCTGCGATCCCGAAAATCCATTACTGCAATGTACGCTACCACCACGCACACGTAAATACAAGTATACGGACCCCTTAATAAAGGTGTCGCCGCTGTTATAACTGGATATGGGGGGATTGTGCTTATCCGGCTACGGCCGATAGCACGATCGCCTTCCTGTATGAATTAACGGCCGCCCTGGCGGCCACCACAACAACAACTGGTGGCCGCAGGGCCGGACTGTTTATCAGTCTGCCTGTGGTCACCTATCAAAAGGAGATCACCATGACGACAACTGCAGGTCTACAACTGCTCAACAACATCATGCCGCTGATCGCGGGGGCGATCGGCAGGGGCTGCGTCAAACCCGTTGGCGCAGAAGACCGTGAAGAGTTGACCGCTGACGGATGTGCTATTGCCGCCCGCATGCTGGATTCAGCCGAACGGAAGGGCATGGAGATCAACCCGCGCAGCGTCGCCCACTACACGCTGCAATCCCTGAAGTCCGGCCGTCGCGCCGGGTCTGCCGGACGCCAGGATGTCATGAGTTCAGCGGCGACCTTGGACGGGGGCGTAAAGATCACGTCGTTGGATGCGCCTCTTGAATTCGATGACGACGGAGATGACGTCAACCTCCATGATCTGCTCGCCGGTCACGGGGAGGATGTCGATACGGCGGTTGCCCGGCGTTTGGACTGGTATGACGTCGAGGCTCGCCTGGATCCGCGCCGGCGTCAAGTGTTGCGGGAGACGGTGGAGGGTTACGGGCCGAAGGAGCTCGGCGAAAAGCTCGGGGTTTCCGCACCACGGGTAGTAGGATTGCGCCAGAGCTGCGCCGCCGCCGTCGAGCAAGCCTGGGGTGTTCAAGGCTTGCCAGACACGACATCAACCAGCGTATGGCGCTCCGGCTTGCGGGCAACCATGCACCATGGTTAGCGATAAATGCGGGGTCCCGCTGCCACACAGACAGCGACGGCCCCGTCATTTTTAGCTGTCAGGGTAGTGCTTGCCGGGAGCCGTTATTAGAGGCGATCTGGCGATTGTCGCCTCAGCATTACCCGACGACGGGGTCACTCGTTCGGCAGGAGAACTCCTGCTGGGCTTACGGGATCTTTTTGCCGGAACTTCACGCGATAGAACTGATGTCCAGTCCCCGTCGTCTCGCAATAGATCCGGGCGTTATCCGGCACACTTTTCAGGATTCGCAGCATACGCTCAGCCCGTAAGAAGTGCTCAGTCTGGCAGCACAGAATAGGCGCGGCTAGCAATTTGCCCCTGGCAGTTGGTGCGATCTCGTCGGGGACGCCGGACACTTCCCCAATACCGGGGGGTGACACTACTTTATACTGAAACATGCCAATGCCGCCAGTATCAATAATGATGGGTTTCTCGTGCTCCGCCAGTATGTCACACGCCTGCCGCTTGGGTTGTCCAGCCTTCTTCGGTCGTGACGAATCCATGGTATCCTCCTGTGAAATGATGTTTGAAATCTGGGTTACATGTTCGGATTTCGTAACACCCCGGAGGGCATAGTCTTCGTAATTGCCCTGAATTATATACAAAAAACGGCATCTGCCACAACATGAATTTCGTAACACCCCCCATTGGGGGAGCACGATAGCCTAGAGCATAAACACACCCCGGAAAGTTCGGGTAACCCATGGAGGACAACATGAACAAAACTATTTATGACGCCGCCTACCGATCCATGGTTGCTGAACTGCGGCGTGGCCGTGACAGGCGTTCCCTGCGTCAGTCGGATGTAGCGGCCATGTTAGGGGTGAGTAGGCAGTGGGTGCAGAAGGCCGAGACGTGCCAGATTCGCCTGGATGTCATGCAGGTTATGCATCTGTGTCGCCTGTATGGAATCGACGCACCCCGGCTCGTGCGACGGGTGGCGGAGGAGCTGTCCGATGAGGACGCTCCTTTTTATCTATCAGGGGTGGACTCTGTCGTATTCCAGCGTGCAAGTCCGGCGGTTTGGCAAATCGGTTATGCACAATTTCGCGAATCGGTTTTGCACATTTCCGCATTATCCCGATAAGGCACTGAACAGGACAAAATCTTATACCGACCCGGAAACAACGGTGTAAAAGCTTGTTTTCCAGCGGGTTGCAAATACGGCTTCAAGGGGGAGGGGAAGAGGTGGAGCGGGCGATGGGAATCGAACCCACGTAGTCAGCTTGGAAGGCTGAAGTTCTACCATTGAACTACGCCCGCTTATAAACGAATGTCGGCAATCATAGCGGCATTCTGTCGTGAGTCAATCCTGTTTTGCTTAATCTTTACCTTCCGAACGGTCGGGTCGAGTACCTGGCCTGAATCGTAAACGTTGAACGCTATTCCTTTTGCACATTTATCGATGGTGGAAACCTGCTATTTGGTCAAAGGATAACGTAAATTGTAACCGTTCACGGGGTATTCAAGCAGACAGCGTCACCTTTTAGCAAGAACGCATTTCTGGAGGTTTAGCTCCTTAATGGCAAATTGTTTGAGTAAATGAGTCGATAATATAGCATGGC
>CAZOXS010000462.1:0-7091 GCA_964583785.1 uncultured Victivallales bacterium | reverse complement strand
CGTGATATAGTCGCCGGCCTTGGTCCGCAGGCTGGTCGCGCGCCAGGTCATGTCCACAATCCGACCGGTATTGCCCGCGATCGTCACCCAGTCGCCGATCGCGAATGGCGACTCGGTATTGAGCGCCAGCCCCGAGACGAGATTACCGAGTGTGTCCTGCGTGGCGTTGCCGAGGATGTAGCCGACAACGATCGACGAGACCGCCAGCACGTTGAGGTTCACATCCGGGAAGAGCGCGCGGATGATCATCAGTAGCGCCACGGCCGATAGCAGCCAGCGGCAGATATCGCGCACCACCACCGGGATCGTGGTCGCCTTGCGGCGCGCCAGAATGAAGTCGAACAGCCAGGCATCCGCCAGCCGCACGCCCAGGTGGACGCACATGAACAGCAGCGCCGCCAACAGCAGCAACGGCGCCCGCGTGTAGGCGCGGGCCAGCGTGGTTGAGAGGAAAAGGTTCAACGGCAGCAGCACCATCAGCAGATGGATGGCGATGGGCGAGCTGTTCAGCAGCCGGATCCGTCGCCGCAGCAATCGGTATAGCACGAAAAGCAGCGCGTAGGAGACCGCCGCCAGGCCGGAACTCAGGGCGTCGGCAGGAATCGCTGGCATAAGCTTATACCTTTAACTTCATTTAAAACGTGAAAGCAGGTCGTGGCACCTCGCCCGACCAGCCGCGCACAAGCCTCCTTCCACGGAACTTATGCTCGGGTGGACAGGCAGGGTGCCTGTCCTACGTTTTCGCGGCTATCATTATGGTTGTATGTTTTTTTTGCAATCGAAAAGTAAACGGGTTGACACCGCCCCCTGGCAACGCTATAGTCCCGGCCAACGTTGAAGAAAGACTTTCCGCGGCCGGAGCAGGCCTTCATCCTTCTGCGGGCGATTAGCTCAGTTGGTTAGAGCACTACCTTGACATGGTAGGGGTCACAGGTTCGAATCCTGTATCGCCCACCACTTCTGGAGGAAAGCAACACGAGAAAGGATTAATCATGAGAACATCGCTTGGCGGATGGCTTGTGCATGTCATGCGCAAGGCGGATGGTGCCCTCTCCCTGGAAGAGGGGCTGCACGTCATCATGGACAGCATGAAATCCTACTTCCCCTCGCAAAGCGTGGCTGTCATCCTGATCGACGAGGACACCGGCGAGCTGCGCATCAAGATCTCGCGCCAGATCAGCTATACCTTCGTCAAGCAGTACCACAAGGCGGCCCCGAGCCAGACGGCGGAACAGGTGGTGCTCGAACAGCGCCCGATGCTGCTCAATGATGTGGACCGCGATTCCGAAATCTACCAGAGCCTCAAGCTGGAACACGATTTCACCTCGGCGGTGATCGCCCCGGTGGTGCGCAACCAGCGCGGCGTCGGCTACATCTTCTGCGACCGCGCGGACCACGAGATCTTCGGCGAGTCGGATCTGCTGCACCTGCAGGTGATCGGGATGCTGATCGGTTCGATGATCGAGCGGTTCGACCTGATCCAGGCGGGCAAGAAGCTCTCGCAGATCGATGATGCCACACAGGTGCTCCAGTACAAGGCGTTCATCCCGGCGCTCGGGGTCGAGCTTCAGCGCGCACGGGCGCATGGTTACGGTGTCGGGCTGGCGCTGGTCGCCGTCGAGGCGTTCCGCAGTTATATCGAGACCTACGGGATCGATCAGGCGCACGCCCTGCTCGCGGAGGTTGCCGCCATCATCAAGGATCACGTGCGCGAGATGGATGTTATCGCCCGCTTCGGGGCCGACGAATTCGTGCTCTACCTCTCCGGCATGACCGAAAGCGAGACACGCGAGAAGCTCAACCAGTTGGTCAACGCGATCAGCGAGCAGGCGGTCGGCCAGGGGGATGGCGGCATCAATGTGACGATCGGCGCACTGGCGCTGGTGACCGAGGCGAACCAGAAACGCACCCTACAGGATATCCTGGGCGCACTCGGCAAGAATCTGGTTGTTGCAAAATCCAAGGGACCGGGAACGGTAGAGCTGGGACCGCTGCCGGACGAGACGTACTAGAGAGACATATTAACTACAAAGAACACAGAGAACACAAAGGCTGATGCTCGGATAAGAGGAAATGATTATGGCAGAGGAACTTCAGGGACTACTAGACCGCATCCAGAAGGAAGGTACCGACCGGGCTGAGGCCGAGGCGGCGCAAATAGCGACAGAAGCCAAGGCCAAGGCTAAAACCATCGTGGCCGAGGCCGAGAGCCAGGCAAAGGCACTGCTCGAGAAGGCGGCAGCCGAAAGCGAATTATACCAGAAACGCAGCGAGAATGCGATCAGCCAAGCCGCACGTGATGTAATTCTCTCGGTCGGCGAGGCCGTTACCGAGACCTTCAGGGCGATTGTGGCCCGCCAGGTGGAATCCGCGATGAAGGCCGACGCGCTGGCCGGTTTCATCCACGAGGCGATCCGAGCCTACACGCAGGCCAAGGGGAGCACGGCCATCGAGGTTCTGCTTAACGATGAAGAGCAGGATGCGGTCACCGCTTATTTCATGAAGGCCTTCGCCGAGGCCATGAAGAGCGGGCTGACCATCCGCGGCAACCGCAGCGTGATTTCCGGTTTCACCGTAACGCTCACGGATAAGGGCGTACAGCACGACTTCACCGGCGAGGCCCTTACCGAAGCCATCGGCAGACTGCTCCGCCCGCAGCTCGCGAAAATCGTCAGAGAGGCCTTGAAGAACACGAGGAAAAACGCGACGACATGAGCTGTTTCTACCTTATCGCTAGTTTGCCGGCCATCGCACTGCTGCAGAAGCCGCTGATCACGCCAGAGGCGTTCCATGAGGTCTGCCGGGAGCAGCTCCGATCACGGGACAGCCTAGCCGCCGGGTGGCTGTGCAGCCATGACGTGATCACCGGAAGCGCCAGCGCACCACCGCATACGTTCATCCGGAACTGGTGCGCACACGAGACCCGCCTGCGCAATGCCGTGGTGCGCCAGCGAGCCGAGCGGCGCAAGGCCGATTTCGTCGGCAGCCTGCGACCGCAAACCGGCTACAGCGTCTACCTTGAGGACATGGTGGAGAGTGCGTTTGACCAGCCGACACCGCTGGTACGCGAGCAGGCACTGGACCGGTTGCGCTGGCACCTGCTCGATGAAATGGCCGGCCTTGACCCGTTCGCCGTCAGCGTTGTGCTGGCATATGCGGCCAAACTGCGCATGGCGCATCGCTGGGCGGCCCTGGATGAAGACACGGCCCGGCAACGGGTGGAAAACGCCTTGCAGACGGTCAACCGCGATACGCGCGGCCTGGACCGCCCGCCCCTTGAAACCAAACCAAAGCCGCCCGCCAGCGGCAGTCAGTACGAAGGCTAAGTTATGACGAAGCAGACGAACGGTAAGATTGTCGGAGTGAACGGGAACATGCTGACCGTCGCTTTCGAGGGTGCCATCAGCCAGAACGAGGTGGGCTACGCCTGCCTGGGCGAGCTGCGCCTGATGTGCGAGGTGGTCCGGGTTCGCGGACGGCTGGCCGACATGCAGGTGTTCGAGGACACGACCGACTTGGGCGTCGGCGACACGGTCGAGTTCACGGGCGAGATGCTTTCCGCCGAACTGGGACCCGGCCTGCTCACGCAGATTTTCGACGGTCTACAGAACCCGCTGCCGCGCCTGGCGGAGCAGTGCGGGTTCTTCCTCCAGCGGGGGGTCTATCTCGATGCCCTGCCCCGCGACCGCAAGTGGGCCTTCACCCCGAAAGCCGCCGTCGGTGCCACCCTTACCGCCGGCGAGACCCTCGGCATCGTTCCCGAAGGCATTTTCGAGCACCGCATCATGGTGCCATTCCGTTTCGACGGCACCTATACGATCGCCTCGCTTGCCGGGGCTGGCGAGTACACGGTCGAGGATACGATTGCCACGCTAAAGGACGAACGCGGGGAAACCCGCGAGGTCAAGCTGATGCAGCGCTGGCCCGTCAAGATGCCCATCCGCGCCTATGCCGAACGGCTCCGCCCCACCGAACCGCTGGTCACCACCATCCGCTCGGTGGACACCTTCTTCCCCGTGGCGCGCGGCGGCACCTATTGCATTCCCGGACCGTTCGGGGCCGGGAAGACCGTGCTCCAGCAGCTGACCTCCCGCAACGCGGATGTCGATATCGTGATCATCGCCGCCTGCGGCGAGCGCGCCGGCGAAGTGGTGGAGACGCTGCGCGAATTCCCGCAACTGACCGATCCCCGGACCGGCAAGAGCCTGATGGAACGGACCGTGATTATCTGCAACACCAGTTCCATGCCGGTCGCGGCCCGCGAGGCCTCGGTCTATACCGGCATCACGCTGGCCGACTACTATCGCCAGATGGGCCTCAACGTACTGCTGCTGGCGGACTCCACCTCACGCTGGGCACAGGCGCTACGAGAAACCTCGGGACGTCTTGAGGAAATTCCGGGCGAGGAGGCCTTCCCCGCCTACCTCGAATCCGTGATCGCGGCCTTTTACGAACGCGGCGGCATCGTCCGGCTCAAGGACGGCTCGATCGGGTCGGTCACGATTGGCGGCACGGTCAGTCCCGCTGGCGGCAACTTCGATGAACCGGTGACCCAGGCCACACTGAAGGTCGTGGGGGCATTCCACGGGCTGTCACGCACCCGCTCCGATGCGCGCCGCTACCCGGCGATCGACCCGCTCGAGAGCTGGTCGAAATACCCGAGCGTGGTGAATGCGGACGATGTCGAATTTGCACGCGCCTCGCTGAAACGCGGCACCGAAATCGGCCAGATGATGAAGGTCGTCGGCGAGGAGGGAACCGCCATGGAGGATTTCATCTACTATCTCAAGGCCGAATACCTCGACGCTGCCTACCTGCAGCAGAATGCCTTCAGCGAGGTGGATGCCGCCACGTCTGGGGACCGCCAGAAAGTCGTGTTCGGCATCATGACCGGCTTCCTGCGCGCCAACATGCAGTTCAAGCAGAAGGATGAGGCGCGCCATTTCTTTCACCAACTCACGCAGCTCCACAAGGACTGGAACGGCGTCAGCATGCAGGACGAGAGATTCAAAGCGCTGGAAGATCAACTTCGGGCGATGGTAGCGGAGGTCACCTACGATGCATAAGCTTTATCACCGCGTGGAAAAGATCGCGGGTAATGTGATTACCCTTCATGCCGAAGGGGTGAAATACAAGGAACTGGCGGAAGTGACCTCGCGCACGGGCACCTCGCTCGCGCAGGTGATCCGCCTGCACAACAACGAGGTCTCGCTCCAGATCTTTGCCGGCGGACGCGGGGTGGCCACCGACGCCAAGGTGCGTTTCCTGGGCCATCCCATGCAGATCCCCTTCAGCGATTCGCTGCTTGGACGCGTCTTCACCGGGACCGGGGCTCCGCGCGACAAGGGACCGGTCCTGCACGGGGGCGAGGTTAACATCGGCGGTCCTTCAGTCAACCCGGCTAAACGGATTATCCCGAAAAACATGGTGCGAACCGGCATCCCGATGATCGACGTGTTCAACACGCTGGTCGAATCGCAGAAGCTGCCGATCTTCGCCCGCGCCGGCGAGCCCTACAACGAGCTGCTGGCGCGTATCGCCCTCCAGGCCGAGGTCGATGTGATCATTCTCGGCAGCATGGGCCTGAAGCACGATGATTATCTTTATTTCCGCGACACGCTGGAAGAAAGCGGAGCCCTTTCACGCAGCGTGATGTTCGTGCATACCGCCGCCGACCCGACGGTCGAGTGCCTGCTCGTGCCGGATGTCAGCCTGGCCGTGGCGGAACAGTTCGCCCTGGAAGGCAAGCGTGTGCTGGTGCTGCTCACCGACATGACCAACTTCGCCGACGCGATGAAGGAAATCGCCATCACTATGGAGCAGATCCCCTCCAACCGCGGCTATCCCGGCGATCTCTACAGCCAGCTCGCCTCGCGCTACGAGAAAGCGGTCGATTTCGACACCGCCGGCTCGATCACCATCCTGGCCGCCACCACCATGCCCGGCGACGACGTGACCCATCCGGTGCCGGACAATACCGGCTACATTACCGAGGGCCAGTTCTACCTGCGCGGTGGACGTATCGAACCGTTCGGCTCGCTCAGCCGTCTCAAGCAGCAGGTCAACGGTGCGACACGCAAGGACCACCGCACGATCATGGACACGATGATCCAGCTCTTCGCCGGCTACCGCGAAACCCTCGAGAAACAGACCATGGGCTTCCGCATGAGCAACTGGGACAAGAAACTCCTGAAATACGGCGAGCGGTTCGAGAAGGAGATGATGGATCTTTCCGTCAACATCCCGCTCGAACAGGCACTGGACCGGGGCTGGGATATCTTAGCTGATTGCTTCGAGCCGATCGAAACCGGTATCAATTCAAAAATTCTGGATGCGTTCTGGCCGAAGAAACCGGAAAGCGCGCCCACTGGCAGCAAAACCAAACCCGCCTGATAATCAGGACTAGAGCATTTGCACATGGCGAAGATCAAACATACCAAGAATGAACTCAAAACGCAGAACGAGGCATTGACCCGCTTCCGCCGTTTTCTGCCCATGCTACAGCTCAAGAAACAACAGCTTCAGGGCGAAATCCAGGGCATCGATTCCCGGATTGCCGAGAAGGAAACGGCATTCGACAGCACCATGCAAGGGCTGAGAACATGGATGGCTCTATTCTCGGAGCCCGTTCCGGAAGAACTGATGGTGACGCTCGATCGCCTTGAAACCGACACCGGCAATATTGCCGGCGTGACGATTCCGGTGTTCCTGTCGATCTCGCTCAACCGTACCACCCCCGATCTGTTCGAGACGCCCTCGTGGCTGGATGATGCGCAGGATGTGATGGATACGCTGATCCGCCTGCGGGCCGAAACCGGCATCCTGCAGGAACAGCGCCGCCTGATCAGCGAGGAACTGCGCACCACGGCGCAACGCGTTAATCTCTTCGAGAAAGTCAAGATTCCTGAATGCCGCGAGAATATCCGTACGATCAAGATTTATCTCGGGGATGAGCAGACGGCTGCCGTCGCCCGCGGTAAGCTCGCAAAAAAACGCACGGTCGCTACCGCCATCGAACCCCCTGCGGAGGCACGGTCATGATTACCCCCATGAAAAAAATCTCCATCGTCTGCCTGACCGCAGACAAGGAA
>CAZOXS010000461.1:0-4568 GCA_964583785.1 uncultured Victivallales bacterium | reverse complement strand
GCATAAGCATGTAGGTCGTGGCGCCCTCGCCCGACCGCCGAGCATAAGACGCCCGGCTTCCAAGAGCGCTTATGCTCTGTGCTTATGCTTCCACCTTCGCTCGCTACGGCGGACATGCGGCTGGACAGGCGAGGCGCCTGTCCTACGTTGCGTCTGCGATAGACATCCTCCAAAAACAGTTATCAACTCGTTTTTGAACCCCAGTGGGCGGTTGACTTACCTACTAACCCTCACAATCGTGCAAATAAGCACGCACTCACTATGTATTCGTGCATATTCGCACGATTATTGCGAGTTAAAAATGTCGCCGCTATCCATTAAAGACACCCCCGCTGACCGCAATCGACAACCGGCAATCAGCAATCGGCAATTTGGCACGCCTCATGCAATAGAAGAAGCCGATGAAAATGGCAATTCCAGAATGGCAGGGCCGGGTCAGTCCGGTATTCGATGTGGCGCGGCACCTGATGATCTTTGAAAGCGAGAATGACCAGGCGCGAGTGAGTGGCGAAATTGACTGCGAGGCGGTTGACCCTTCGCTCCGGGTGGCGCGACTCGCTGAATCCGGCGCAACGGTCTTGATCTGCGGGGCCATCTCACGGCCGCTGGAAATGGATATCACCGCCGCCGGCATCCAGGTCATCGCCCACACCTGCGGTGATGTGCAGGACGTAGCCGATGCCTATGCCAATGGCCAACTCACGTCAGCGACCTATTGCATGCCCGGCTGCGGTCGCCAGCAACGCCGCTGCCGACGCGGCCAGAGAAATTTACAGTAGGACAGGCGCCCTCGCCTGTCCAGCAGAACAAAAGTCGCATCGGCATCTTGCCCGTGCGCAAACAAAAAAGGAGGAACACAAAATGCCAGCAGGAAATGGAACCGGCCCCATGGGGGCAGGACCGATGACAGGCCGCGCGGCAGGATACTGCGCCGGTTACGCAGCGCCCGGATTCGCGAATCCGGTTGCCGGACGCGGCATGGGGCGCGGACGCGGGATGGGCTGCGGCATAGGCATGGGCTTCCGTGGCGGCCGCCAATGGGGCGGTGGCTACGGCATGCAGCCCTTCGCCGCGCCGGCAGCCCCGGCTCCTGAACAGGAAGCCGCGATGCTCAAGACCCAGGCGCAGAATCTGGAATCCGCCCTGGCGGACATCCAGCGGCGACTGGCGGATCTCGAATCCGGCAAATAAGAAACAGCCATCCGCAACCGATCCGGTTGCGGATGGATTATTGAGAATACCAAACGCGGAGGGTTGTGATGCCAAGAGGTGATGGATCCGGACCGGCAGGCGCAAGCGCGGGATCGGGACGCGGCGGTGGAAAATGACTAATAAACGTTACAACCATCTATTCGGCCCGGTGCCGTCCCGTCGACTGGGACGGTCACTGGGGATCGATCTCACGCCGTTCAAGACCTGCAGCTTCGACTGCATCTTCTGCCAGCTTGGCCGGACGACCGACAAGACCGTCTTGCGGCGGGAGTACGTTCCGGTCGACGACGTCATCGCCGAACTCGACGCCTGGCTGGCGGCGGGAAACACGGCAGACTACATCACGCTTTCCGGCAGTGGGGAACCCACACTCAATTCAGAATTCGGACGCGTCATCCGCTTCCTGCGCGAAAGCACGACAATCCCTGTCGCCTTACTGACAAACGGCACGCTGCTCGGGGATACGCATGTGCAGATGGCAGCGGCGCAGGCGACTATGGTTAAAGTCTCGCTCAGCGCATGGGATGACACCTCACTGCAGCACGTCAACCGCCCCCACCGTTCGATCAAGTTCGACACGCTTTACGACGGTATCCTGCAATTCCGCCAGAGGTTCGCCGGCGATCTCTGGGTTGAAGTATTCCTGGTATGGGGAACCAATACCTCCGTCAGCGATATCTTGAAAATAGCCGAACGAGTCCAAGCGCTCAAGCCCACCCGCGTACAACTGAATACCGCCGTCCGGCCGCCCTGCGAAGACTATGCCTACGCGGTCCCCCGGCACCGCATGGAGGACCTTGCCAAGCTGTTCAAGCCGGCCGCCGAAATCATGGCGGAATACAGCAGCAGCACGTCGGCTGGTATTCAATCCACCGAGGCGGATCTGCTGGGCATGCTCGAGCGCCGCCCCTGCACCCTCGACCAGATTTGCCGCGTCACCGGCCTGCACCCCAACGAAGCCTCCAAATACCTCGGCAAGCTCACGCGTACCGGACAGGTGCAGGAGAACCATAAGGCTGGCACCGTCTACTTTTCCGGCATGCATCCAACCCATCCGTAAACAAGGAAGTTCAACCCCATGAAAAAAACAAACGTGGTGATGATTGTCGCCGATGATATGGGCTTTTCCGATGCCGGCTGCTACGGTGGCGAGATTTCGACGCCCAACCTGGATGCGCTGGGCAGGAACGGCGTGCGCTTCACCCAGCACTATTCCACGGGCCGCTGCTGGCCGTCGCGCGCCTGCCTTCTGACCGGGCAATACTATCAGCAGGTACCGAACCATCCGCCAGCGGGACCGTTGCCCGACTGGGGGCGCACGATTCCGCACTACCTGAAGCCGCAGGGCTACCGTTGCTACCACACCGGCAAATGGCATGTGAACCAGGTGCCGACCATCATCAGGCACGGCGGTTTCGACCGTTCCTACTACATTCGCGATTATGACCGCAACTTCGCCGTGCGCGATCATCAGCTTGATGACCAGCCGCTGCCGCCTGTTGACCAGAGCTCGGGATACTACTCCAGCACGGCCATCGCCGGTTACGGACTTGATTTTCTCAACGAACATGAAAAAGACCATGCCGACAAGCCGTTTTTCCTGTACGTCGGTTTCATCGCCCCCCATTTCCCGCTGCACGCCCCTAAGGAGGATATTGATTTCTACCGAGGACGCTATGCCGCGGGCTGGGATACGCTCCGCGAAGAACGCCTGCAACGCCTGCGTGACGAAGGCATTGTTTCCTGCGAACTTTCCCCACGCCAGCCGGACGTCAAGCCGGAGTGGAATTTCACGCCCGCACAGTTAAGCGAGATGATCGGCCCGGGGGAAGCCCCTGCCGCCTGCGCCTGGGATGAACTGACAGACGAGCAAAAGCACTTCCAGGCGCAGAAGATGGAAGTCCATGCCGCCATGATTCATCGCATGGATCGCGAGATCGAACGACTGATCGACAAGCTCAAGGCTATGGGCGAATATGAAAATACCGTCATCCTGTTCGTTTCCGACAACGGTGCCAGCGCGGAGCAGATCATCCGGGGCGACGGGCATGACAAGTCGGCGACGCCGGGCACCGAGGAATCGTATCTCTGTCTTGGGCCGGGCTGGTCGACAAACTGCAACACGCCCTTCCTCTATCATAAATCGTGGGTACACGAGGGCGGCATCGCCTCACCGCTGATTGTCCATTGGCCCGCCGGCATTGCCGAAACAGGCGGCCTTCGGCGGACACCAAGTCACTTCGTCGACCTATTGCCGACCCTGCTTGACATGACCGGCACCGACACCATGCCCGAGTGGCGCAATCCGAACGCGCCACCGCTGCCAGGCGTCAGCCTGCTGCCCGCGCTTAATGAAGATCGCGAAATCCCGCGCGACTTCATTTTCTTCAGTCACATCGGGCACCGGGCCATCCGCGTCGGCAACTGGAAGCTAGTGGCGCTCAAGGACGGCCCCTGGGAACTCTACGATCTGGCAACCGACCGCTCTGAACTTCACAACCTGGCCGCAAGTCATCCGGAGAAAGTAACCGAACTGGCGGCACTGTGGCAAAAGACAGCAACACAATACGAGCAACAATCCGGCGTGCAGCGGAAATAATTCCGCCTGTCATTCGAACGAAAGGCAACATCATGATACTGACCGTAGCAAGTGGAAAAGGCGGAACCGGCAAGACCACCTTCTCCGTGAATCTGGCTTATGCCCTGGCACAGCGCGAAGCAACCGCTGACCGCCGCGCGGTACACCTACTGGATTGCGACGTTGAGGAGCCGAACGATCACCTGTTCGTCAAGCCGACCTTCACCGACAAACAACCGGTAAAAGTGCCCAAGCCGGTATGGGATGCGGACAAATGCACCGCCTGTGGAAAATGCGCGGAGGTCTGCAACTACAACGCGATCGCTGTCGTCAAAGACAAGGTCCTGATCTTCAATGAACTTTGCCATTCCTGCGGTGCCTGCGCGTACATGTGTCCGACAGGAGCCCTGCGCGAGGTGGATACCCGGATCGGCGTCGTCGAATCCGCACCGGATCACCAACCGTTCGCCTTCGCCCACGGCCTGCTGAACATCGGCGAATCGCTTGCTCCGAATGTTGTCCGCGCAGTCAAGCAACAGATTGATCCCGAGGCGATCACGATTATCGACGCCTCGCCCGGCACCGCCTGCCCGGTGGTGGCCGCTGTCGAGCAGTCCGACGCCGTACTGCTGGTAACCGAACCCACCCCGTTCGGCCTGAACGATCTGAAGCTGGCGGTCGGACTGTCACTGAAAATGGGCGTGCCGACCGGCATCATCATCAACCGCTCCGACGGCGAGGACCGCATCATCGCCGATTACGCCCGCGAGGTCGGCCT
>CAZOXS010000460.1:0-5904 GCA_964583785.1 uncultured Victivallales bacterium | reverse complement strand
GGTCTGAGTGAAAAAGCCCATCAGGTTGAAGAGGCCGTTAAATCCATAAAAGGGCTTACTTCGGTTTCTACCAGTTGGGACAAGGATTTTAGCGAAATCGTACTGGATATTGATGAAAACAAAGCGCTTAGTTATGGACTGAACCCGTCCCAGATTGCCATGCAAATTCCGGTAAAAGGCCAAGTCGTTGGATTGGTTTCCGACTTGCAATCGATGAATACGCAACCTATGCGCTTGTTTATGAAAGGCAAATACGGCGAAAACGAGCAAACCCTCCGTTTGCTGCCCATAAAAACTCAATTTGGAGATGTTCCGCTCGAACAGTTGGCCAAAATTTCGAAGAGCCTGACTTATGCAAAAATTGAACGCAATAAAATGCTCTACAGTATCGACATTAACGGATATCGTTCGCAACGTCCAATCACGCACCTGACTGATGATGCTGAAGCCGCGCTTGTAAACATTAGAAACGACAACGACGTAATTATTACCCAGGAAGGCGATATTATTCAGATTAACGATAGTTTTGAGCGTATGATGAAAGCCATCGCACTTGGAATCCTGCTGCTTACCATCGGGTTAATCGCCATTTACCGCTCGGTACGTATGTCATTGATAATGATTCTGGTTCTTCCGTTATCGCTCATTGGTGCAGCCTGGGGAATGCTGATTTTTAACAAACCAAGCTGTATGCCAAGTATGCTGGGCATCCTGCTGCTTTTTGGAATTATTATCAAGAATGCTGTCCTGCTGATTGATTTTTACCAAAAGCACCGCGAATCAGGCGAATCGCCATTCGAAAGTGCATTAGAGAGTGTGAAAATGCGTTATCGCCCGGTTATGATGACAGCTTTTGCTACCATTGCCGGTATGATTCCAATTGCTGCCGAGATGGCTGTTGGTTTGGAAAGGCTCAGCCCGTTGGCCGATGTGGCTATTGGCGGCCTGTTTATCGGTACACTGCTCACACTCATTTTTGTACCCATGTATGCCTATATGGCTGACACCAAAAAAGTCAAACAAATTAATAATCAATAAATTTTTATAAGATGAAAAAGATGATTTCAGTTTTCACAGTTCTTACTTTATTTGTTTCAATGCAAACAAATGCACAAAACAATTTCGAAACTGCCATGCGCGACTTGCACTTGAAAGCCGTAAACACTTGTGGCATGGTGAAAAGCCAAAACGGGCACGATAAAGATAAAATTATCGCCTCGTTCAACGAACTAAAGGCAATGGCTTCAGAGATTCAAAAAAACTATGTTAACAACCGGCCGAACGGCTATGCGAACGACCCTTTATTTGCCAGTTATTTTGTTCAGCTTAACGATATTGCCAATCACCAGATTGCCCTCGTTGGCCAAGAAAATTACGTGGTGGCTACTATGAACTGCCCACAGTTTTGCATGACTTTCGGAAAAATGCATGCCATCAACGGAACCACCGACCTTACGGATGTGATGTTTCAATGGAACATGCAAATGAGTATGACCATGTTTATGGTTAACGCAGGAAATATGAATGGTGTCCAAATGAGTGTGACTAAAGTTCCCGAAGCCTATAAAATGGTACTAAACTTCAAAAACAAAAAGGCTGATGCCGAATTTAGCCGCTCATTTGAAAAGATTGACGGGCTTTATAATGATTGGTTAACAGCCATGAATGCAAAAAATTACGACAAGGCAAAAGAAGTATTTACAACATTTGGCGCTTCTTTCCCAATGGTATTTAAACAATCAATTTAAAATTTTAAAAAAATGAAAACACAAAAATTTCAAATTCCGGAATGGGCTTATGAATTTCACGGACATAAATGCCCTTTTATGCCCATCGGTTACCGCATGGGAACCATTGCATTGCAAAAATTAGGCGTTGAACGCTGTAAAGACCACGAATTGCATGTATTGTCGGAAATGGGCGTTGGCCATCCGCAGGGATGTATGCAGGACGGTATCATGTCTGCTACTTCTGCCACCTTTGGCAAGGGCATGATGGAAAAACTGCACTACGGCAAAGTAGCTGCTACCTTTTGGTATCCTGGAAAAGGTGGTGTAAGGGTTTTCCTAAAAAACGAGTTCCAGGATAAACTGGCACCCCACGAGTTTTTTAAATACCGCAAAAAAGGTATTGAACCTTCGGAAATCCCGGCAGAAGTAAGCGATGATATTATCGACATTGTTCTAAATGCCACCGACGACGAACTTTTCACGGTTACCATGCTGCCCGGTTTTGTTTACACACCGGTAAAAGGCTCTTTTGCCAAAGCCAAATGCGAAGTTTGTGGCGAATATGTTTTTGAGCGCTACCTGCGTGTAAAAAATGGTAAAAAAGTTTGTATTGCCTGTTCCGGACAGGAACCCGCAGAGCATGTATTTTATCACCCAATTTCAGAAAATAAGTAAGTATTCATTGAAAGAGTTTGCCATCTATAGAAATGGATGGAATCGCTTTCCAAAAATAGATTTATTATGAGCGAGAATAAAAGAGAAGTGAGCGTAAGCGTTCACGCAATAAGCGAAAGCCCGGCACGCATGAAAGTAAAATCGGGCAAATTTGAAATGATAATTGATGAGCCCGAAAATATGGGTGGAACTAATTTAGGACCCAGTCCCATTCAGGTTTTGCTGATGTCGCTGGCCGGTTGTATTAATGTTACCGGACACGAAGTAGCACGGCAGCGCGGCATGAAACTAAACGGGATGAATTTGAAAATAGATGGTGTAATGAACCCCTGTACTTTCATTGGTTGTTCGTTTGAAGAACGTGCAGGATTTCAGACTATTAACTTAAAAGTAGATGCCGATTTTGAAAATGCTACCAAAGAAGAAATCGACAGTTGGCTGAAAGAAACCGAATCCAGGTGTCCGGTAACCGACAATATCCGGCAATCGACAACTATAAATGTGCTAAACAAATAATTAAAAATTATGAACTGGTTAATTTTCTTCTTTGGCCTTTTGTTTGGGTTTATTTTGCAATATGCCCGCTTAAACAAGTATAACACCATCAGCGGTTTAGCTATGTTCAAGGACTTTACGGTGGCTAAAGCAATAATAGCAGCTATTGGGGTTGGCGCAATTCTGTTTGGAATCGAACTCACAAGCGGCGGCGCATCATTGCACGTAAAACCCTTGATTTTAGGTGGCGTCATTTTGGGAGGAATTGTCTTTGGCACAGGTATGGCCATTTTAGGATATTGCCCGGGAACTTTGCCGGTTTCAGCGGGTCAGGGTTCGCTGGACGCATTCATCGGAATTGCCGGCGGCCTGACTGCCGGATTCGTCTATTCGATTTTACTTCCTTTCATTCAGCCCATACTGGGAAAAAGTTTAGGTGAAATTTCCTTAATGTCAATCATTGGAGATGCCCCTGCCTTATATCTAATTTTGGTAATAGCATTTGGTGCCGGGCTTGTTTGGTTTTCGTTTTGGATACATAAAAAAGAAAAGGCTGCAAATTACAAATGGCTTACATCCGGTATTGCTTTGGCGGTTCTGGCGGCTGTAACTTTTTCAAAATACGTATTTGACCGGCCCATAGGTGCCTCAACATCGTATCCCTATACCGCCGATTCAATCGTTGGATTGACAGATAATGATTATTTCCTGACTACAATGGTTTCCGGGCATTGGGAATTGATATTCCTGGTCGGTGCTTTTACTTCCGGTTTTATTGGCGCTTTATTAACTAAGTCTTTTAAGTTCAGGCTTATTCACGAGAATTGGAAAGAGCAAAAAGGGCAAAATGCCTGGAAACGGATAGTTTATGCCTTCGCAGGAGGTTTCTTAATCATCTTTGGGGCAAGAATGTCAGGAGGGTGTACAAGCGGACATATTATTTCGGGCGGGATGCAAATGGCTGTCAGTAGTTATCTGTTTGCCGTTTTTGTATTTGCAAGCCTGCTTATTACCGGTAAACTATTTTACAGGAAATAAAAAACAATGCTTTACACAATAATCGCTATTATCATCGCTGCCGCCTCATTCGTCTTTGCCATGCTGGGCCTTGGCGGTGGAATGGTTTATGTGCCGGTTCTCAACTGGGCGGGGTTCGATATGAAGGAGGTGGCCATTCCACTGGGCTTGCTACTCAACGGATTAAATACTGCCCTGGTACTCATTCCTTTTGCCCGAAAAAAATTAGTTGATTGGAAAGGTGGCGCGGTAATGGCAGTCACAGCACTGATAGCTTCGCCAATAGGAGCAATGACGAGCAGTCATGTTCCGGTCCAAACACTGAAAATACTGTTTGCTGCTATGGTGGTTGCTGCCGCGTTGCGCACACTTTGGGCGTCGAAACAAGCCGAACCTGAAACCATGATGCCCTTAAAAAAACGGAGCATCATTGGGTTTTTCACTGGAAGTTTTGCCGGTTTTATTGGCGGAATGTTGGGGCTGGGAGGTGGTTTTATCATTGCGCCAATCCTGATGATGATGGGCTACAAAACCAAGGTAGCCGCTGGCACAACGGCTTTGGTAGTTACATTTTCTTCGTTCTCCGGCTATTTTGGGCATGTTGCCCAGGGCGAAATGAACTGGCCATTAACCATAGCGGTAGTGATTGCCGTGATTATTGGTTCGCAGTTGGGTGGCAGGTACATGACCCAAAAAGCAAAATCGAAACAAGTAAAAATGATTTACGCCATCGTTTTGCTGCTGATTGCAATGAAACTGGTGTTTGATGTATTTTATAAATAAGTCTGAAAATTATACAATGAGTGAAAAAGTTAAAAGTAAAAATTATCATGGAAGAAAAGAAAACAATGAATATTGAGCAATTGCTCGAAACAATGACAGCAAAAATGGGCAGAAGTCCCGAAACAATGGTTTTGCTTTCGCAAGTGAATGAAAGTGCAGTATTTGAACATGCTGCCAACCAGAATTTTGCCATGTCGGGTAAGCACATTCCACTAAAGTATAAACTGTTAATCAACCTGGCTGCCGCCGCTGCCATGGGTGCCGAAAAATGTATCAACAATTACACCAATATGGCTTTGAAAAGTGGTGTTAGCAAGGAAGAAATTGTTGAAGCTTTGGTTTTGACCCGTTTTGTAAAGGCTTCAAGTGTGATGAGTTCTGCAACCGATGCTTTGCGCATGGTGGCGAACAACGGACAATAAAATTAAAAATGAAATCGGACAACCCGTTTGCTCCGGTTTCCTTTTTATTAAATCTAAACGTCTTAAAATGGACACAATTCAATATTATTTCGCTTCAAATTGTGGCGAAAATGGTTTAAGGGAAAATTGCTTGATGATAAAAATCCTATCAATAGTGAATAAAATTGAAGTATTATTGCCAGGGCCAGGATGCAGAAAACCCAACGAATTATTAGCGCCATAAAAACACTTTTGGAAAATAAACAGGTGGAATTTGAATTTAAAATCAATAATAAGTAATTCATGGAACACGAACATCACCACCACGAAGTAAGCGGGAAAAATCTTTGGTGGACTATCCTGCTCAACCTGGCCATCACCTTGGCCGAAGGAATTGGAGGCCTGATATCAGGCAGTATGGCGCTGATTAGCGACGCCACCCACAACTTTAGCGATGTATTGTCGCTCATCATCAGTTATGTGGCCAACCGTTTAACACGGCGCAAAGCCACTACGGCGCAAACTTATGGTTTTAAACGCTCCGAAATTTTGGCTGCGTTTATCAATTCAACCACGCTTATTGTGCTCGCTATATTTATTTTAGTGGAAGGCATTCAGCGTTTCTTTGCCCCGGAGGTTATTGATGCCCAATGGGTAATTTGGCTTGCCGCAGGCAGTATTGCGGTAAACGGGCTGAGTGTGCTTTTTATACGCAAAGACGCCGAAGGGAACATGAATATCCGTTCGTCCCTGCTTCATCTGTTCAGCGACATGATGACCTCGGTTGCCGTATTGCTGGGCGG
>CAZOXS010000459.1:0-9595 GCA_964583785.1 uncultured Victivallales bacterium | reverse complement strand
CGTCGACGCCCGCCGTCCGACTCTGGTCCGGGTCGATCACCCGCAGGTAGACCGGGTTACCGGGGCGCACGGCGCGCGTTCCCAGCGCTTGTTGTGCGCTTGACAGCCCGAGTTCCTCGATGTCCAGCTTGCGTTCGCCCTCGCGCGCCGGGAAAGCCCCGGCCGAGATCGTCAGGTGGGCGTCAGAGGCGATCGTGATGGTCACATCCGGATCCGGCGGCAAATCCTTCATCTTGGCTCGAAAACGAGCGGAATAGCCATAGCGAATCTCATCAACCCCCAGGACTTGCAGCACCTTGTCCCCCGGCACCGCCGGCCCCAGCGCCGTGGGCACCTCGGCCCGGAACTTGTCCTTGCTATCGCCGAGCTGGTGCAGCATCAGCCGCTCACGGTCACCTGACTTGGCGACCACCTCCACTTCGATATCCGCGCTGACGCCGGAAACACTCAGCGTCGGGTCCAGCAAGTTGATCTTAAGCGTCTCCCCCGGCACGATGACCTTGTTTTCCTGCGAGACCCCCAGTTCGATCTCGGTCGCTTCCACCAGCTTGCGCATCTCGAAATGGATCTTTCCACGCAAGATCAGGGCATCCGCGTGATTCGGGTTCTGCCGCAACACGGCATCAACCTCATCCAGTGCCTCCCGGTAGTTTTCCTGATCCATCATGACCTCGGCCCGTGCGAAATGGACACGCGCACGGGCCGCTTCATCACGGACTCGCATCAGCTTGTCCAGTTCTTCCAGGGCAGAACCGAAATTCTTCGAAATCCGGTCGATTTTCACCGACCCTAAGGCGGCCGTGACGTAGAGTTCGGCCCCCTGATACTCACGCGCATCGGCCACCTTGCGGTACCACGCGCGGGCGGTTGGCAGCGCGCCTTTAAGGAAGGCCAGATCGGCGTAGGCGATCTTCAGTTCGCCTTCCTGCTCCAAGCTGAATGTGCCCTCGGCCTGCCGGGACCAGATCGTTAATTCCTTAACCAGGTTCTCCGCTTCTGCCGTGCGTCCTTCCGCCATACTGCGTTCCAATAGCCAGAATGAATAGGCCACCGGCAACTTGCGCATCAATGGCTGCGAGTTCGGAGCCGGCGTCTCCGGCAGAAGACGTGAAGCATTCTTCGTGAAAAGTTCCCAGGCCCCATCCAGGTTACCCTGCACATACTCGGCATTCGATTTATAGATCCCGAAGTCGGGGTGCGTGGCATCGACTGGGATCTCCGAAACCCCCAGTGCCAGACCGGCTTTGCCAGCCACCGCCTGCATCCGCCCCCGGCGGGCCGCCGCATTATCCGTCGTGTTCTTCGGGTCCAGGGCGGCAATACCACTGGCAATACCGCAGCGGGCCACCGACAGGGCCACGGACGGCTGATTCGCCGCCAGGGCGGCTTCAGCAAACCCGGCCAGAACCTCTGCTGACCGGTACTGATTGGCATTATCCGGCGAACCGGCACTGCGCCAGAAGTCGGCGACATACGGTTCGATGCTCCCCCACTGCCCCGCCTTCTGCATATCCGTGACCAGACGGACAACCAACGCCTCATAGCCCTGCATTTCCGGATAGCCACCCAACGGGGAGAACTGGTTAAACAAGGTCAGCACCAGACCGCGCGACGTACCCGATAGCGCGGGCAATGCCGCCACCGGCTGTAGCCCCAGTACCGTCACCGGTTCCGATGCCTGACCCACACGCAGCAGCACGGCCTTTAACGCCGCCTCCACATCCGCCGGGGCGGCATCTTTCGACAGCGCAAGCAGTTCGCGACTGACCACTCGGGGATCGCTCGGCGATTCCGTAATCAAGGCCGACGATCCGAAAAGCAAGTTATGAGAAGCCATCTGGTGATAGGCGGGATCCATCTTGGTGTAAGCAGCCGATTTAACGAGGTCCTGGAACAGCGCCTTGGATTCCGGCTTACCAGGATCCACACAATGGATCCACATGCCGAAGAGGGATTCTGAAAGCGTTCCGGCGACCATCTGTTCACGAAGCCGTTTGCCCAGATCCGCAGCCAGCCCCGGCAATCCCTTGCGTACATTTTCCGAGCCCCAGCGATCCCATCCTCCAGTGAATTCGGGGCCAAAGGAAAGCCGGGAATAGGGATTACCGAGTTCGCCCTTGGCTATAGCTTGCCCGAGCAGATGCTGCTGCAGCGGACGCGATGCCGCCGACGCGGAAATGAAATCAGAAACGAGTTTTTGAAACATCTTCTCCAGATCGCCGGGCGGCGCCTGCTGCAAAAGTTGATCCCAGAGCGATAGTAGGCCGGGGGTTGAGGGCATGTCACCACGCAATTCCTGATAAAGGGCGAGGAAGGCGGTCAGACGGGTTTTACTGTCGGCCGCCTTGCCGACCTGCTTCGCGAGTTGGTCATAACGCGCCCCCTGCTGCCCGTGTTGCTTGACCAGATCCCCGTGATTTGATCCGCTTCGATCAGCACCGCCGTTCCATACAAAATCGACAACGGATCTCGGATCGGCGAAACGCCAGCGTTCGGACTGCATGATCAGCGGAACCAGGGCACTGACCGTATTGGTTCCCGCCGCCGCATACGCCCTCACCAGGGCGGCGGACGGATGTGGATTCCGGCTCAGATGCGGGGCCAGTGCCTTTGCCTCGCCGACGGTCATGTCCTGGCTCCATACGTCCATGACGGGGGAATCAAGCGCATTCAAGACCGCAGGGAAACGCTGCACCAGCGACCTGGCCTGGACCGGTGAAAGGAAACTGGCAACCGACACCCAGCGCCCGCGGGGACAGCTTGCCCCCGCCCCGAGAACGGCCTTGACCTGCTCGGGTGGCAATGTTTGCAGCAACTGGATGAATGGCTCAGCCTTGCGTTCCCGCCCCGAGTGGACAAACCGGAAAAACGTCGGCGTGTCGCCCTGATTCCACCGGGACCAGCCCTTGACAACAAGACTTGCCCCACCAATCGGATCGGACGCCAACAACGCACGTGCAGCTTTAAGAGGCTCGTCCAGTAAATCGTCCGGCAAGGGATTCCTGTCCCCGAACAATTGTATCATCTGTGGAATCACCGGCGCGACGGCCATCACCCACGCCAGCCGTGCACGCGTCTGCGGCGTGGTCTTCGGCGCGACGGCCAGCGTCTTCAACGCAGCAAGCAAGGGCTCGTTATAATGCTCGAACGTCTCCACGGCACCAAGCAGGGCGTCCAGCCATCGTGCATCCTGGGCCGTCGGGATTTCCGTAGGACTTCCGTAGATGACAGCCAACCGATCCGCCAGCGCCACCAGATCGCCACGCTTCAGAGCCTGCTCGCAGAACCAGTTGTCAAATTGCCGGGCACGACCGAACGGGCGCAGGCGATTGCCATCCTCGCGCATGAACAGATAGGCGGCATTCGCATCGCGCATATTGTTGATCAGCAGGCGATAAATCGACGGCACGACGTCCGCCGCCAGTTTGGCGTTGATCGCCTTCTGTTTCAACAGTTTGCGGTAGAAGCTGGCCGCATCCGTCCATTCCCCGGCATACTCCGCCGTCCGACCGGCATAGAACAGGACGGCCTGCGAATCAGACGGGTTGGCCGTCAGCCAGGGTTTCATTGCCGCATAGGCTGCGGCCGAACGGTTCTCCGCCAGCCCCGTCTTCAGGATATCCCCGACGGCCGCCGCGGTCTGTGTCTGCGCCTCGCCAAAGGCGGCGATCTTGTCGTCCAGCGCAGCGGCGAGGGCCGCCACCGGGACCAGCCACGCCAACACCCCACGCAAGAGCAGCAAAACAGCAATTGATCGAACCGATCCGACGGATCGGACCAATCTGTCTGATCGTCCCTGCAACCTGCTTGTCCGCCGTAGCCTTGGCGAAGGCGGAAAATCTTCAACCTGCAACCCGATTGCCATCATTTCCCCTCTTCCTGCAAACGCTTCATTTCCAGGTCGGAGTCCAGCTGAATCATCCGATCCTGCGAGAGCTGGCCGCGGGCGAAAGCGGCCCACTTGCTCTCCGGAAAATCATAAGTCAGCCGTTTATAGATCGCGTAGGCCGCCATCGGTTCGCGCAGGCTCTCATAGCACATGCCCGCCCAGTACATCGCCTGCGCGCGGACATCCGGCCCATCATAGCTTTCCGTATCGACCACCGTAAGGAAGAGCTGCAGGGCCTGACGCGTGGCCTCGGCGCGCATGTAGGCCTGTCCGGCACGCAGCCCCCCCTGCCCCGCCAGCTCATGGCTCGGGAAGCGGCGCAGCAGACGGGAGAAGATGCTGCCTGCATTAAGATACTCCCTAACGGCCATCTTCTGCATCGCGCCGCCTTCGAACTGAGCGTCCTTGTTGTCGGTCTGCTCCAGCAAGACGGCAGCCTGCTTCTCGTAACCGCTGGCCTTGCGCAGGAAATGCGTTCCCAACCGCGCCATGGACATCGCCAGGAACTCCGACTGCGGATACTTGTACGCCAGCTTGACGTACTCCTGGGCGGCAATATCCGGTTCGCCAAGTTTCTCATAAATCGTCGCGATCTTGAACTGGGCCTTGGAGGCATGCTCGGTATCCGGATACGTACCGGTCACATTCATGAAGCGCGCCAGGGCGGCCCGGTAACGCTCCTGCTGCAAGTCCCCTGCCTCGGTGGCATCGGCCTCCTCCTGCGTCAGATTGCCCAGTAGATACTCGGCATGGGCACGTGTCTCCGACTCACGGAACTGATCCACGACCGCCGCCAGTAGACGCCGGGCCTGATCGTACTCGCGAACCGCCTCGTCCTCCTCGCCGCTGGCGCGATGACTCTTAGCCATCTCAAGATAGGCTTCCGCCAAGGCAAACTGGGTCTCTATGGCGATAGCAGAATCATCATACTGCTTCGAAAACGGCGTCACATCCCCGTCGGCTCCCTTGCGGATCGCCACCGCCACCGGCACCGTTTTCTGCCCGGCGGTATTCACATACAGACACCCCATCAAATCCCCGTAGACCACCGGGAACCCATCGCGCAGCGCATCGTAATCCTCAGGCAGTGCCGTTTTACCCGCATAGGTCAAGGGAACCGCAGCCTTGAATATGCCGGAATGCGTATCGACTTCCAGCAAGTCCACCGCCAGTTTCGCCCCCGACTTGGCCTGCATCAATACCCGTACCGTATCACTCGCGTCCGTCTTGTCAGCCCCGAGATCCACCACGCGCAGATATAGATTTTCACCCACGAACGCTTCCGTTTTCGCCGTCCGCTGATCCTCTTCAAGCACATCCAGCACCGGATGCGTAACCACCCTGGCCTTACCCGTCAGCCACTGATCGTTACCCGCTTGGTCCGTGTACCGGAACCCCACATGAACCGTGTCATCCGGACGAACAACCAGACCGTGCTTCTTCGGAATGCCCAAGGCATATTGTTCCTGGGCGCTTATGTCGAGCATGCCCTCCGCCGGCAACATGCCAGCGATCAAGGGAACGGAACAGAAAAAGCGAGCCGATGCCTGTTTCTCGTCAAGGCCTCGTGCGTTCGTCAACGCCAGAACATCCCCTCCGATGTAGATCGGGATTTGCGGAGTCTGCCGCCAGTCGAACGGCACCTTGGGCAGGATAGCCATATAAGCCGTCAATTTCATTGTGCCCGGCACGGTGATGTCGAATCCGGCGGACGGGTTCGACGCGGGAGCGTCTACAGCGCGGGAAGCCGACCGTCCGGCGTCGGTCTGGACAAACACATCGGCAACCGACCCCATCCGCAAGGCCAGATGCGCGGCCTCGATCTCGAAATATAGCATCTGACCATGCACCGCGGCGAAACCGCCTTCCGGCGGGCTGCCCTCCTCCCGCATCTGGTTTTGAATCTGCCAGCGCGGAAGGATCGTTCCGGCAGCCGTCGGAAGCGGTTTGACCGTGCGCCCCGCCAGTCCAATCGGTTTATCCTCATTGTCCCCAATGAGGTTCAAGGGCTCAAACCCCGGGTTGAGCACCACGGGCTTCGGCGGGTAGACTTGGGTCTTGAAATCGATCGGTGTGACCACGGAATGGGACATGCGCAGCAACGGCGGCGTGTAGGCCGCATGCTGGATCGAGGCGAACCGGTCGGTCGGAACGCCGGGATCGACATTCTCGGCATCGCGGTAGATCGCCATCAACGTTCCTCCCGCACCGACCTGGATCTCATCGTCTGCCGCAGGCGATCCGATGACCGGCTTGATCCACACCCGGAACGTTCCCGGCACATCCTTGTCTTCCGTTGCCGTTAAGGTTTTTCCCCCACTGCCGCCGACATTGATCGTGACCGCCACGGTATCGAGATCCGGCGTGACATCCATATCGGGATCCACAATCGTCAACAATACCGGCTGACCATGCGCAAAGCGCAACTGGCGCTCATAATAGGGCACATCATTGTCCCTGCGATCCTTGCGCATCTCGAAGAATTCAAAGGCAACCCCCGCATTGCTGAAGGTCACATCCAGAAACCGTTCGTGGTTCTGCTTGCTTTTCGTCACAAAACGATCATCAACGTACCGGACCGCGACCTTGTCCCCAGTCAAAATCTCAAGCGCATCGTTCTTGTTGAGTTCGGCAAAATCTTGTTTTACAGGAAGCACGGTCCTGCCATCGGCTGTAGTGAGCGTGACGCGGTTCACCACTGGCACCGGCCCTTCCTGATCAAGAAAAATGAACCTAAGCAAGCGAGCGTTGGAATCCGGCGCAAAGTTCACCGAAAAAGCCGTGTCGTTGTCTGTCGAGGCGATCGTTGCAGGCCCGTTCCGATGCGGCAGAACACCAACCGGGAAGGTTTCCGGGGCAAAGAACGAGTCTGGACAAGCGACAAGCTGATCACCATCCGCACCAAGATTGGAATAAACCTCGACAGGCCGCCCGAAACCGATCCGGCAGTCCCAACCAGTGGCCCAGATTTCAAAGCGGTGCAATCCCTTCCTAAGGTTGATCTGGCCATCTAACGTGACCGGCGCACCTGCCGGTAGCGGTTTCTCTCTCCGTTCACTAATGATACTCCCATCGACCGCCATCATGTATTGCGCCGGGTCGCTGACTGAAGGATGGACATCCGGGGGGGGCCATTTACCAAGTACAACCCTGAAACGGCGGGTTGCATCGCCGTGTTCATAGAAATAGCCCTGGAAACGATAGATCACATGGGAAAAATCATGGCGATTCTCACGTTTCCATTTCACCTTCGCCGGAATGGTATTGGTCATGGCAACAGATGGTTCGCTAACATTTTCAGCCACCCCAATTGCATATCGGTCCGACATCCACCCGAGATCAATGTGGTGCTGAATCTGTTTCAGATCATAAACCGAACGTTCATTCCTCGTGTGATGATAATCGGTATCGTTGAGAATCGTGACACTAGGATGCCAAGGGTTCTCGATTGAGATCATATTCCTTGGATAGACCGCAATCGTATTCAGATCCCGATTACTCATCCCCGTCTGAATGGCAAACGACTTGAGTTTACTTCCCGACTCGGATGCCGTAATTGTCAGCTTGCCTAAGAGGGAATTGTCATTCAGGTCAATATTGAATTCCGGGGCTTTCCCAGGCGACGGAACCGGACGCCAGGTCGGATAGTCTGTTCTAGGGCTAATGACCATGTTCGGATTGCGCCCCGGCTCGGAGTTCTGGGCATAGGCCATGGCCTGCGCCCCTGCCGTAGGAATCTGGCCCTCGAACCAACCGGTATGCGTCCCGGTCTCCTTCAGCACCACCCGGCCGATCGAATCCCCACTGG
Organism: uncultured Victivallales bacterium; assembly: GCA_964583785.1. Taxonomy (GTDB): domain Bacteria; phylum Verrucomicrobiota; class Kiritimatiellia; order UBA8416; family UBA8416; genus UBA8416. The sequence goes on along the minus strand of CAZOXS010000459.1, from coordinate 1,898 downwards.
TGGTAGAGATGCTTACCGGCAACTCATCAACTTGCGCCGTCCGGCTACGGTCGGGATCAATCACGCGTACATGCACCGGATTGCCCGGTTTCAGCCGCGTCTCGACAGGGGTATCGAGCACATCCCCAACCGCGTCGTCCCCCGAGAGCAGATTCTCATCCGCTGCGGTGGCCTGACGCGCCTGGATCGCCGCGGCACTGGCCTTGAGCGCCTCCATCTGCGCCTCCATATCGGCCACACGCTGCTCGGCCTCGCTCAAGAGCCGCCGTCCGGATGCCATCAGCAAGGCATCGGAAGCCACGGTAATCGGGCCTCCACGCTTTTCCGCCATGTTGTTCATCTTCGTGCGGAACCGCTCGGAATAGGCGTAAAAGATCTCATCATCACCGATCACCTGTAGCACACGGTCATCGGGCGCCGGGGCGCCCAGTGCCGTCGCCACCTCGCCACGAAATTTGGTCTTCTGATCACCGAACTGACGCAGGAAAAAGTGTTCGCGATCCCCCGATGTCGCCCACACCACCACTTCCACTTCGGTGCCGGCACCGGAAACCGCGAGGGTCGGGTCACTCAGCGTCACCTTAAGCTTTTCTCCCGGCACCAGGGTCTGCTGACTGCTGACCGTACCGAGCTCAACCTCGGTCGCCTCCATCAGCTTCTTGCGCTTGAGCTGCAACCGGCCCTGCATGATCTTGGCATCCGAATGATCGGCCTCACGGTTCAGAATCGCGTTGATCTGTTCATTGGCATCGTCGAACTCCTCCATATCGTAATACACTTCGGCCATCGCGTAGCGGATAGGGCTCCAAAGTTCGGGCACTTTTTCCATCGTCAGCGTATTGAGCGTATTCAAGGCCCCGTCGTAATCCTTGGTCATCCGTTCGACACGGGCCTTGCGCAACGTCGCCTCATATTGGATCAAAAGACCATCATACGCCTTGTTCTCACCCGTGCGCTTGAAAATCTCATGCGCCTGCTTGAGCATCCCCCGCTGGACCGCGATATCGGCGTAGGCCAGTTCGATCTCGACCCTGCGTTCACGACTCAGCGTCGATTTCTCCTCGCCCGCCCAGGCCTGCAGGGTCTTGATCAGTTCCTCCTGGCGCACCTCGTCACGACTATAGATCGTGCGCTGAAGCACCCACATCAGGTAATCGACCGCGAGCTCGCGATGCACCGGAATCAACGCCTCCCAGTGCTCCTGGCAGAGCCGCCAGGCCGTATCCTCATTGCCGCTAAGCCACGCCATTTGCGACTCGTAGACCGGATAGGCTGGGTGTGTTTTTAAAACGGGTATCTGCATCAACCCCAGTTTCATCGACGCTTTGACATCAATCGACTTGAGGGCAGGAATCCCGGACGACGGTTCAAACCCGTAAATACTGCGAGAGACGCTGAAGACCTGGATGCCGGTCCGGGCAATAACGCTCGCGACAGCCGGCTGCGCCTCGATCAGCGATTCCGCCAGATCGCGCAGCGGCGGAAACAGCCGGCCGCGTTGTTGGGGCGCAAGCGCGCTGAGCCACAAATAGGTCGCCGCGCGGGACAGTGCCACCGGATCACGTTTTTCGCGATAATAATCCATCAGCCGTCGGCCAAGCTCGTCATTATCCGGCCTGTCGCGCAGGGAATCGATCACGTCAAGGATGCGCTTAAGCACAGCGGGATTATAAAGGACGTCATCCGGGAATTTGGCCAACCGTTCCAGTCCCTGCACAAGGAGCCTGACCGGTGATTTCCTGACGCCGCTAATCGCGGCATCGAGCGCCGCCACCGTGGTCGCCACATCAGCCGATTCCGGAAGATCACGCAACGCCCTACTAGCGCGGGCTGGATCGGACGCGTCAACCCAAGCCGCTTGCTCGTCCGTCATCGCGGCTTGGCCAAACCACTCGCGG
>CAZOXS010000458.1:0-8955 GCA_964583785.1 uncultured Victivallales bacterium | reverse complement strand
ACGGCCTCGAAAAGTCCCTGGAAATGCACTTGCCGCCATCAGAACGGCGATGGCCAAATTCCTGAACGCTGAACGCTGAACACCTGAACACTCGCACCACAGAAAACGCTAAACAGCAAAACACCGCTTCACACGGAAACTGATTTCAAATATTTTTGGCTAGATTTCCGGCGATTTCTCGAAAAATCTAAAGTGGTCGGGGTGACTGGATTCGAACCAGCGACTTCTACGTCCCGAACGTAGCGCTCTACCAGGCTGAGCTACACCCCGATGTTACAGGAAGACCATTATTCCCAAACGAAGGGCAGGATAATAATGTTTTTTTTCAGGAATGCAACCCTATTCGAACACGCAACGCGGATCAACACCAATTTCCAGACGCACGACACCACCCAGCCGCGTTTTTGCACAAAAACGACGAATCCGTGGTTGACGCCGGGACGATGTCCGACTATCTTCTGACTTACAAATCGCGGGAGAATAATTATGGCCGATGATTCCAACATTGAAAACAGACTTCCACCGAAACTGGACCTTCGCAAGAAAGTCGTGACGCCACTCAACGTCCAACCGACAGCGCTCTCACCGGCTCCCTCTACGGCCGGAACCGCAGCACCTGCGGTGCCGGTCGAGCAGGGGCACCCGCAAGACAGCGCGTCCACCAGCAGTGATACCTCGCGTGAAACTATGCGCATCAAGCTCCCTACGGGTCCCCAGGCACCAGCAGCAAAACCAGCGCTCCCGACATTCAGGACACCGGAAGATGCTGCCCCGCCCGAGGCTAATCAGCTGGCAACGGATTCAAACCAGGGAGAACCGGCAGTCGCCCCGGCACCGGGCGCAACCGGCCCCCGTCCGTTGGTACGGGCGGTCATGTCCCCGAAAACCATCACGCTAAAAAAACCGGTACCGCTCGGCATCAAACGCGACACGCCGGATCCCGCCCTCCCCCTGGGGTCGAAGCGCGCCACGTCGAAGATCTCGTTACCATCCGATCAGAAACCGTCGGGAACGGCAGCACCGGCTATGCCTCAACCCATACGGATCATGCCAACCTCGCCATCGCCGACAATGGCCGCCACGACTGGCGAGGGCGGAAGCAATAATGAAGGTTCGCCCGCAACGGTAATCCCGGTAACCCCGCCGCAACCCGCGCCAGATCCGAAGCGCCAGACATCGCGCATTTCGCTGGAGTCGGTACTCGGCAACGAAAGCGAAAGCGGCCCCAAGACTATCAAGCTCAAACGCCCCGGCAGCAGCACGGTCAAGGTGCAGGGCATGGAATCAACGACGACAACCGATACGATTCGCAAAACGTCATCAGTAGAGCTGCCAGCCGACACCGTCAGTGACGACGGTTCGCCGGACACACAGAAGAAAACCATCAAGGTCAAGCGCCCGTCCGCCCGCCCGTCCCTGCGCACAGGCGGTTCGGGAGGTGGAAGCGGCAGCACGGTCGGCAGCGGGAGCTCGCCGACCATGTTCACTGCGCCAACGAAGGCGCTAGTGCCCGCAGATAGCGCACATTGGTTCTTTATCATCACCGGCTGTGCGGCCACGATTATCATCGGCGTGCTGATCTATGTACTCTGTGCGCAGGCACTGGGTCCGAATATCTCGCTGACCAAGCTTGCCTACTGGGCACCGGATGCCGAACTGCCGTGGCCGGGACGAATCACCCGATAAACCATGAAAAACGCCCTTGCGGGCTTGACAGGAGATAACGAATGAGCGCTGAAAACATCGTGCATATACAGGGCGACAACTGGGCAACCGAAGTCGTGCAGGCCTCGGTTCCGGTATTGGTTGATTTCTGGGCAGAGTGGTGCGGGCCGTGCCGTGCCATCGCACCCGTTCTCGACGAGCTGGCTGGCGAACTCGGTGGCAAACTCAAGATCGTCAAGGTCGATGTCGACAAGAACCCCCAGATCGCCGGTAACTTCGGCGTCCGTTCGATCCCGACCCTGCTGGTCATGAAGGGCGGCGCCGTCCAGGAGCAGATGGTCGGAGTGCTGAGCAAATCCGCCCTGATGGACAAGCTCAAGCCCTATATCGCCTAGCCTGATCGGCCTGATTCAAACGCCGTCGCGGATAGCACCTGCAAGGAAGTCGCCCATCTGCGCCGTAGACTTTGCCTCCTGCTTGCGATCCGCCGACAGCAGCTCGGCCGTCAGTACCGATTCTGACAGTGCCTTGGCCACCGAGCGATCGATCGCGTCGGCCGCCTCGTACTGCGCGAAACTGAACCGCAGCATCAGTGCCGCCGAAAGAATCTGCGCCACCGGGTTCGCGATGCCCTTGCCGGCAATGTCCGGTGCCGAACCGCCCGCTGGCTCGAACAGGCCGAATCCGGTCTCGTTCACGCTCGCCGAGGAAAGGAAGCCCATCGAGCCGGTCAGCATCGCAATCTCGTCGGAGAGGATATCGCCAAACAGGTTCGGACAGAGCAGGACATCGAATTCAGACGGGCGGCGCAGGAGCTGCATCGCCGCGTTATCGACATAGATGTGCTCGATCTCGACGTCGGGGAATTCGGCCTTGACCTCCATGACCACCTCGCGCCACAGCACGGACGTCGTCAGCACATTGGCCTTGTCGACCGAAGTCACCTTGCCTCGCCGGATACGCGCCGCCTCGAACGCCTTGCGGGCAATACGGGCGATCTCGCGACGGCTGTAGCGCATCGTATCGAACGCCTCCTCCGCCTCCCCCGCGCCCTGGCGCCCTTTCGGTTTGCCGAAATAGATCCCGCCGGTCAGCTCGCGGACGCAGAGGATGTCGAATCCCCGCGCCGAGATATCGGCGCGCAACGGCGAGAGATGCTCAAGACCGCCATGCAGCCGCGCCGGACGCAGGTTGCAGAACAGCCCGAAATGGGCACGCAGCGGCAGCAGCGATGCCCGCTCAGGCTGCTCCGCAGCTGGCAGTTTCTCCCAAGCGGGGCCGCCAACCGAACCGAACAGGATGGTGTCTGCCGCCTCGCAGCCGCGCAGGGTCGCCTCGGGCAAGGCGCGACCATGGCGATCGATCGCCGCCCCACCGACATCGTATTCATGATAGGCGATCGACAAGTCGAACCGCGCCTCGACTGCCGCCAGCACCTTGCGGGCTTCCGCCATGACCTCGGGGCCAATCCCGTCCCCCGCCAAAACCGCAACCTTGAATTCCATGTTATCCTCCATTTTACCTGTAGGTCATTGCCAGAAAGTAGGTCGTGGCACCTTGCCCGACCTCTGAGCATAAGCTGTCTGGCTACCAAAAGACCTTTGCTCGGATGGACGGGCAAGGTGCCCGTCCTACATTCGATTCACCGCCAAAAAAAAGTTACCCCTTCGTTTTCACCCACCGCCCCGTGCGTTAGTCTTGCCTTTGATCCCCGCATACTGCCGCATTTACCGCCAGGACGCAAGCGCAACCCGACAGCGCAACCCGCAAGCGCAACCCACATTATCTTGACTTGTCCCGCACTCTGCGCAACTCTTTACGCGCTCAATTGGTGGATTCTCGGAAAGGATTGCATACATGCCCAGAACTCTCATTATCGGGGCCGGCGGGGTCGGCCAGGTCGTTACCCATAAATGCGCCGCGGTGCCGGCCGTCTTCACGGAAATCCTGCTGGCCAGCCGTACCCTGCCAAAGTGCGACGCGATTGCCGCCGATGTGAAACGGCGTCAGGGCGTGGACATTGCCACCGCCCAGGTGGATGCCGACAACACCGCGGAACTGGTCCGCCTGATCAGAACCTTCAAACCCGAACTGCTGATCCACGTCGCCCTGCCCTACCAGGATCTGACCATCATGGATGCCTGCCTTGAAACCGGCGTCCATTATCTCGATACGGCCAACTACGAGCCCAAGGACAAGGCCGCCTTCGAATATTCCTGGCAATGGGCCTACCATGACCGCTTCAAGGCGGCGGGCCTGACCGCCATCCTCGGCTGCGGGTTCGATCCCGGCGTATCCGGCGTCTTTACCGCCTATGCCGCCAAGCACTACTTCGACGAGATCCACTATCTCGACATCGTCGACTGCAACGCGGGCGACCACGGCCAGGCGTTCGCCACCAACTTCAACCCCGAGATCAACATACGCGAAATCACGCAGAAAGGCCGCTTCTGGGAGAACGGAACCTGGCACGAGACCGAACCGCTGGCCATCCACAAGCCGATCGACTACCCGCAGGTCGGCCCGAAGGAATCCTACCTGCTCTATCACGAGGAGCTCGAATCCCTCGTCAAGAATTTCCCGACCCTCAAGCGCGCGCGGTTCTGGATGACCTTCTCCCAGAACTACATCAAGCATCTCGAGGTTCTGCAGAACGTGGGCATGACCCGGATCGACCCAGTTTGCTACCAGGGGATGGACATCGTGCCGCTGCAGTTCCTTAAAGCCGTGCTGCCGGAGCCCTCGTCGCTGGGCGTGAACTACCATGGGCAGACCTCAATCGGCTGCCAGATGAAGGGAATCAAGGACGGCCGTGACAAGACGCTGTTCATCTACAACAACTGCGACCATGCCGAGACCTATCGCGAGATCGGCGCGCAGGCGGTCAGCTACACGACCGGTGTGCCCGCCATGATCGGTGCGCAGATGCTGATCAAGTGCCTGTGGAAGAAACCCGGCGTGTTCAACGTTGAATCATTCGATCCCGACCCGTTCATGGAACAGCTCAACGACTGCGGTCTGCCCTGGCATATCCTGGAAGACATCGCGTTGCCGCATGAATACAGCAAGTAATCTTCAATAGCCCAACAGAGCAGGACCCCTCATGGATCCGCAGAGCGAAAACATCATGGCGGCCGCCTCGCTGCTGATCCGCAACGAGCAGTGGGAGCAGCTACTCCCGCTGCTCGCGAACCAGCACCCGGCCGATATCGCCGAGCTGATCGAGCGCACGCCGGAGCGCCTGCGCGCCAGCGTATTTGACCTGTTTGATGACGAGAAGAAGGCCGATATCCTGTCCGAACTGGACGACGCCGTCGAGGAGGAACTGCTCGAAGCCCTCTCCCCCGAGAAGATTTCCGGCATCGTCGAGGAAATGGCCCCCGACGACGCAGCCGACGTTCTGGGCGAGATGGATGATGAACGCAGCGAGTCGATCCTCAGCCTGATGGATCATGAGGACTCGCAAGAGGTGCGTGAGCTGCTGACCCACGAGGAGGACACTGCTGGCGGCATCATGACCAGCGATTTCGTGGCGATGTCCAGCCACAAGACCGCGAGGGAGGCACTGGCACATATCGGTGCATTGGAACTTGATGAGCCGCTGCACTCCATCTACGTAATCGACGATGACGGGATGCTCTGCGGCTATGTGCAGCTCTGGAAAGTGCTCAAGGCCGGCAACCGGGACAAGACGCTGGAGGATCTCACCGAGACCGATCTCTTCTCCGCCCGCACGGACACCGACCAGGAGAAAGTCGCCCGCCTGATGTCGAAATACGACCTCAGCTCGCTGCCCGTGCTGGACGCCGACGGGCGTCTGGTCGGCCGCGTGACGATCGATGACGTCGTGGACGTCCTGGAAGAGGAAGCGTCGGAGGATATCTTCAAGCTGGCGGGTTCCTCGGACGATGAACTCGAATACTCGTCGCCCTTCCAGGCCAGCCGGGCACGGTTGCCCTGGCTGCTGATCACGCTGGGCACGGGCCTGGTCACCAGCGTAATCCTCAAGGCCTTCATGCACAGCATCAGCACCATGGAAGTGCTCGCGCTGAGTTTCTTCGTCCCCATTGTCATGGCCATGGGCGGTAACACCGGCATCCAGTCCTCGACCCTGATCATCCGCGGTTTGGCCATCGGTTCGTTCAGTGGCAGGAACCTGTACCGCGTGTTCCTGCGGGAGATGGTCACCGGCATGATGATGGGCGGTATCTGCGGGACCGCCATCGGGCTATGGGCCGCGTTCATCATCGGCGGGAGCACGGCCTATCCACCCGCCATGCTCGCCCTGGCCGTCGGGTTGGCGCTGTTCAGTGCCATGATGTTCGCCGCCACCTTCGGCGCGTTCGCCCCGCTGCTGCTCAACCGCTGCAAGTTCGATCCCGCCGTCGCCTCCGGCCCCTTCGTCACCGCCTCCAACGACATCATCGCCCTGCTGATCTACTACGGCATCATCGTGCTGATGCTGCCCGCCGGCGCTTAACTCAACAGGAGAGTGCTTCGTGCGCGTTGCGGAGTTGTTCGGGGATGGCGATGCCCTGGGTGCATTTGGGCAGGCACTGGCCGCAATCGATGCAGCTATCCGCCGGCAGGTGGTTTTCCCGCCGGGCTTTCTCCAGCCGGGCGTACTGCGCACGCGCATGCTCCCAGAGGCCGTACACGCGCCCGGCGTTGTAAATGGAGAAAATCTGCGGGATATCAATTCCGGATGGACAGGGCATGCAGTAGCCGCAACCGGTGCAGTAAAGCTTGGCCATTTCGGCCAACTGCCGGGTCTGCTTGTCAATGATCGCCACATCCGCCTTGCTGAGCGGGGTCGCCACCGAGGCCGCCTCGACATTCTCCTCCACCTGCGCCAACGTGCTCATCCCAGAGAGCGCGATATCCACATTCGGATTGGCCAGCACGAAGCGCAGCGCCAGTTCGGGAATGCGCCGGATATCCGGCACCAGCTTGGCTAGCACCTCGCTATCGCCCCCGAGGCGACCACCACCAACCGGCCCCATGACGACGACGCCCATGCCGGCGGCCTTGGCATAGGCAATCTCATCCTCGAACTCGCGGTTGAGCATGTTGTACTGGATGGTCACACTCGCATAAAGCCCATCATCCACCATGCGCCGGAAGAACTCGCGCGAACCATGAAACGAAGTGCAAATATGGCCGATCAGCCCCTGGTCCCTGGCCTTCTCCAGCCATTTCCAGATATGCGGCACAACGGCCGTATCGTACTTCTCGGCATTGATGCCATGGGTGTTGTAGATGTCGATATGCTGGACATCCAGCCGTTCAAGGCTGTTCTCCAGGTTCGTCCACCAGACTTTCTCGTCGGCCTCGAAACAGTGGTTCTTGGTAGAGAGCACAACCTTGTCACGCCAGCCCTTGAGTGCCTCGCCGACCACCCGCTGGCTGTCCTCGTTGCAATAGAAGACGGCGGTATCCATATACGTCACCCCGGCCTCGAATGCGCGGTGGATCATGGGGATCGCCAACTCGCGATCCACGGTTTCGCCCTGCATGGGCAACCGCATGGCCCCGAATCCCAGCCGGGAGACCCTCAGTCCTGTCTTTCCAAGCGTCGTATACTGCATTGATACCTCCGATTTAATCAGGGTTGAAGTCTACCGCCATATTCATTATGGTTGCAACCCTTATTCGCCTAGAACGCCTTGGAGAAGCATATGAAGGTTACGCAAGTCTCACTGGTTCCAACCGAGCAGGCCAGGGCCGCCGGACGTCCCGCCCTGACGCCCGAGTTGCTGGCCGCGAGCGGTGCACGTTACTCGCGTAACAACGAGGGGCTTGCAGCCATCCTGGCCAAGATCGATCCCGACAACATGGACCGCTCGGTGGACACCATCTTCCGGCTGATCGACTACGGGCACCAGTCCATCGCGGATATGGTGCCGGTGGCGATCTTTATCGACGAGATCTCGATCTGGCTGGCCTATCACGTCTGGTCGATCTGCCCCACCGCCGGTGGTCAGGAGTCCTCCACTCGCTACATAAAGCTCGACCCCGAGGCCGTGATACCGCCCGAGCGACTGGGTATTCCGCCCGCGCGCCAGCCCGAATGGCGAGCGAAGATGCAGGAGGCGTTCGCGGCCTACAGCCAGGCACTGGACCTTTGGCAGGCGCTCGGCGAGCACTGGCCGAAGCTGACCACAATCCCGGCGGACATCCTCGCCGACAATAGCGAAAAGGGGCGCAAGACGGTTGACCGGATGCAGCGCAACTACCGCTTCGACCGCGCCCGCTACTACATTCCCGCCGCGGCCTCGACCAACATGATGCTCGTCATGTCCGCCCGCGGCTGGACCCGCCTCTGCCAGCACCTTTGTTCGCACCTGCTGCCCGAGGCCCGCGCCCTGGGCGATGCCTTGCGCGGCGAACTCGCCCTCGCCGCCCCTCGCCTGCTTAAGCACGCCTGCCGCTGCGAGGGGGTCGCCACCGGCATCGCGGCCGAGTTCAACCGTCTCTGCCACCAGGCGGCCGCAGGTGGCCTGCCCCCCGCCTTGCGCCTAGGCAGCCCGGATGTGGCCTGCCCGCCGGACGTCGCGCTGGACGTGCAGCCGCCGCCGGATTGGACCACCGGACGCTTTGCCGGTGATCTCCAGACTCACGACAACCGCTACGGCTGGATCGGCAGCCAGCTACAGCGCACGATGATACGCTACAACTGGCGCGCGATCGCCATGGCCGAGATCCGCGACATGAACCGGCACCGCACCGGCAGCAAATACTGCCCCCTGCTGCCAGTCGGGTTCTATGCCGCCATCGAACAGTTGCCATCAACGTCCGACACGTCTATCGCCCACCTGGCGGAACCGGTCAGGCAACTCACAGAAACTGGACGTCGCCTCAGCGCTCACGCCGTTGACCTGCTCGCCGCCGGCGACCCCACGGCCATCTACACCACCCTGCTGGGCACGCAGTTCGCCTTTGAACGGGCAACCCACGCCGATAAATTCATCTACGAGGCCGAACTGCGGACCGGCCTGGGGGCGCATTTCCGCTATGCCCGGCACTATAAGGATGCGCTGGACCTGTGGTACACGCGCTATCCCGAAACCCGCGGGCTCATTCTCGAAGGCAACGCCGAACCGGAATAACGGTGTGTGCGTTTGTAAGCGTTTAGAGGCACTTGCAGAACCCCTCGTGGTACCCGCTTGAAGCCGGGAACCACGAGGGGTTCTGCAAGGGAAAATGGCGGATGCTGTGCGCGTGTGGGTTTTTGGCCGCCTGATGGGCTGGAATCACCATTTTTGAGCACACATCGCCCTTCCCGGCGTT
>CAZOXS010000457.1:0-11836 GCA_964583785.1 uncultured Victivallales bacterium | reverse complement strand
GGCGGGGGGGGAGATGCCAGGCGTTCCGGTAGTTCAGAGCTGAAGAATTATATTTTGCAAAACCCCTTGCTGCGCCCGGCTTCAAGCGGGCGCAGCAAGGGGTTTTGCAAGAGCCTCTAAGGAGCTAAACCTCCAGAAATGCGTTCTTGCTAAAAGGTGACGCTGTCTGCTTGAATACCCCGCCTCCGTCTAACGGATGCCGACATCACGGGCTGCCTGCTGGGGGTGAGGTTTTGATGGTGGGCGGAGCTGGTGCTGAATGCGTGATGTGGCGGCGGTGAATGGATTTGAAACGCTGGGGTCAAGATGGGATTGGGAATGATTCAATCAAGGTAACGACGAAAGGAAAAGGCCAGATGAAGAAGCAACCGAACATTCTGTTTATCATGTCCGATGATCATGCCTCGCATGCGATGAGCTGCTACGGGAGCAAGATCAACAAGACCCCGAATCTCGACCGGATCGCGAACGAGGGAATGCGGTTTGACAGCTGCTTCTGCACCAATTCCATCTGCACGCCTAGCAGGGCCGCCATTCTGACGGGAACCTACAACCATACGAATGGTGTGACCACGCTGGATACCCCGATGGATAACCGCTTGCAGACGTTCCCCAAGCTGCTACAGGCAGCGGGCTACCAGACGGCGGTCTACGGCAAGTGGCACCTTGGGGAAGGCACGAAGCATGTGCCTACCGGTTTTGATGACTGGGCGGTCCTGCCAGGACAGGGGTACTACCACAACCCGACCTTCATCTTCCCGACGGAGGGCGGCTGCGAGAAGCGGACGGTGCCGGGGTATGCGACGGATATAATCACCGACATGACGCTGGATTTCATCCAGAAGCGTAACCCCGAGAAGCCGTTCTGCGTGCTCTATCATCACAAGGCCCCGCATCGCCCCTGGTATTCCGACGAGAAGCACGCGGCCATGTTCCTGAACGAGGATGTACCAGAGCCGGACAATCTGTTTGATGATTACAGCAACCGGGCCAAGGCCGCGGAGGCGGCGGCGATGCGTGTCGGTGTGGATATGTTCATCTCTGATGTAAAGTGTGAGCTTCCTGACGATATGGACGAGATGGCGCTCCGTCGCTGGGGCTATCAGCGCTATATCAAGGATTACCTGCGCGTTGTCCAAAGTGTCGATGATAATGTCGGGCGCGTGCTCGATTACCTGAAGGAAGCCGGTCTGGAAGAGGATACGATTGTGGTCTACACGTCGGACCAGGGGTTCTTCCTGGGGGATCACGGCTGGTACGACAAGCGTTTCATGTATGAGGAGTCGCTGCGCATGCCATTTATCCTGCGCTATCCGCGCGAAGTCAAACCGGGCTCGGTCAATGACGATATCGTGGTCAATGTCGACTTTGCTCCGCTATTCCTGGATCTGGCGGGACTCCCCGTGCCGGCGGATATGCAGGGGCGCAGCTTCCGCCCGGTCCTGCGGGGCAGTACGCCGCCCAACTGGCGCGAGGGCATGTATTACCGTTACTGGATGAACAAGTCCGACCATAATGTCTCGGCGCATTATGGCATCCGCACCCACAAGTACAAGCTGATCTACTACTATTATGACGGCTGTGACCAGATCGGTTCGGATCGCGGTTTATGTGCCGGTAAACGCGATGTTACATCGATTGCCGGCCTGGAGCCGGAATGGGAGTTGTTCGATCTTGAGAAGGATCCCTGCGAGATGAACAACGTGGTCAATGATCCGGCTTACGCCGGGGTTGTTCGCGAACTCAAGGACGCGCTACACCGCCTGCAGAAGGACGTTGGCGACGAGCGTTATCATAAGGATCTGGATTAAGGAGCATTAAAACGATTATGACATCCAAAGAGAGAATCCTTGCGGCCCTGCATGGGCAACCGGTCGATCATATACCCTTCTCGCCGTTTCTGGCGTATGTGTGGGAGTTTTTCCCGCCCGCTATCCAGTCGGCGGGGCAACTGGCGTTTCATCATATGATCGGGGCGGATCCATTATGGCGTGGTGCGCCCTGTGCCGTAAAGGCGATCCTGCCGGAAGAAATTGAGCGTAGGACCTTCACGGAGGGCGACCGGGAGGTGACACAGGTCACAACCCCGGTTGGCGCGTTCCGCTTTGCCTATGTCAAGAGCACTAGCGGGAACACCAACTTTGTGGTCGAGCATCCGCTCAAGACCGAGGAGGATTACAAGGTCCGCATGTGGATCGAGGAGCATACCCGCTATGCGTCCAATCTGGAGGCGGTCGAGGCGCATTTCGCCGGTCATGGTCGCGAGGGGCTTTCGATTGGTCAACTCATACCCCGTTGCAAGTCGGCCTATCAGGATCTGGTGGAGTTCTTCGCGGGAACCGAGGCGTTGATTTATGCGCAGATGGATTTTCCGGATACGGTCCGTAGTCTGTGGGAAGTGATGGTTGCCAACGACCACAAGGCGGCCCTGATGTCGCTGGATTCGCCCTATGATTACTTCATCACCTGGGAGGACTCCAGCACACAGAACTACTCACCGTCGCAGTATGATGAATTCATCGGTAGCGAGATCGGGGAGTGGTGCCGCTTGCTTGCAGGCGCGGGCAAGCATTACATCCAGCACGCCTGCGGACACGTGGCGGCACTGGTTGGACGGATGCGGGATCACGGTGTGTTTGCGATCGAGAGTATTTCGCCGCCACCCACCGGGAACTTGACAATCAGGGATGCGCGTTCGATGGTCGGGAATCGCATGGGCATTATCGGCGGGGTCGAGCCGACGCAATTCCTGCATCTTTCCGAGGCGCAACTCGGTCCGTACGTCGAGTCTGTGATCGCGGAGGGCAAGGGTGGGGGATTTGTTCTGGCGAATTCAGACTCCTGCCCTCCTGGTGTGACCATGGAGAAGTTCAAGCTGGTGGCGGATGTAGCGAAAAGGAGCGTGTGAAACCGAATATTTTGTATATGCACTCGCATGATACGGGACGCTATATTCAACCCTACGGTCATGCCGTGCCGACGCCCAACCTACAGAGGCTGGCGGAGGAAGGCGTCTTGTTCCGGCAGAACTTCTGCGTCAACCCGACCTGCAGTGCCAGTCGGGCGGCGCTGCTGACCGGCAGCTACCCGCATGAAAACGGGATGACAGGACTCGCACACCGCGGGTTCGCGCTGAATGATTATAAACAGCACCTCCTGCATACGCTCCGCGAGGCAGGCTATGTGTCGGCCCTGGCCGGCGTCCAGCATATTGCCTCCAAGACCGCTGACCAGTTACCGTGGGAGATCATCGGCTATGACCGCTGGCTGGGGAATGAGGGGCGCGACGGTGCGGTCGCGTTTCTGGAAAATCCTCCTGAGGAACCGTTCTTTCTGGCTGTGGGGTTCGGCGAAACACATCGCGGGTTTCCGGCGCTGGAGGAGTCGCCGGACGATCCGCGTTACTGCTTGCCGCCTGCACCGCTGCCGGACACGCCGGAGACCCGCGCGGATATGACGCGCTACAAGGCGTCCACGCGGAATCTGGATCGCAAGATCGGTGATGTGCTGGATGCCTTGGAGCGCAGCGGCATGGCGGAGAATACCCTGGTGATCTGCACGACGGATCACGGAATTGCGTTCCCGCACATGAAATGCAATCTGACCGATCACGGGATCGCCGTGATGCTGATCGTGCGCGGGCCTAGTGGCTTTTCTGGCGGTAAGGTCGTTGACTCCATGGTCAGTCATCTGGATATTTTCCCGACGGTCTGTGAGCTGGCGGGCGTTGAGCAGCCGGACTGGCTCCGTGGCAAGTCGTTGTTACCGCTGGTAGAGGGAACGTCGCAAGCAATTCATGATGAATTGTTCTTCGAGGTCAACTTCCACGCCGCCTACGAACCGCTGCGGGCGGTGCGGACGAACCGTTGGAAGTATATCCGGCGCTTTGATGGGCGTAAGATACCGGTTTTGGTCAATTGTGATGCGGGGGAAAGCAAGTCTGAGAGACTGGCTCAAGGCTGGCAGGCACGACCCGTGGCCGAGGAACTGTTATTCGACCTGTGGTACGATCCTAACGAGTCGAACAACCTGGCTTTAGAATCCGAGCAGAAACCCGTTTTGCAGGAAATGCGCGGTCGGCTTGAACGTTGGATGATCGCAACCGATGACCCATTGATGTCAGGACCGGTGCCGCCACCTGCCGGTGCCAAACTCAATGATCCCGACGATATATCACCTAGCCAGAAAAAGGCAATATGATGACAAAAGCACAAGTTGTACTGAAGAACCGGTTCTGTGAGATCATTTTCGATCGCCAGACGGGACGCTGGTCGGCCAAGGACCGCGTTGCCGATGCCTGGGCATTCCGGGATGCACAGTTCCGTGTCGATAAATATCCAGGCCAGAACTGGCGTGAGCCGAATGCCGTCATGACGTGCAAGAAGAAAAGCTGCCAGTCTGTGTTCGGCAAGGGAACGGAACTGGAAATCACCTTCACGCCAACGGAAGGCTACGACCCCATTCGCATCTTGCAAATCCGCCTTTACAATACGCTGCCCTTTGTCGAGATCGGCTGGGGCATCAAGAACCGGTTCGCCTATCCGGTTCGGATTTCGAAGGTGGATGTCGTCTATGGCGGCGAACTCTTTACCGGGCAGACGGTCGCGCAGCCGCAGGTGCTGCGCAGCGGTGCCGGTGCCGAACCGAACCTAGTTGAAAAAGGGTGGCAGATCGAAGCCGATAACGGGGCGATACTCACCTACCTGGATCATGGAAAACGAAAAACCATGCTAGCAGGTGGCTTGGCCTATGGCGAGTTCGGACGGACCGTCGAATACCGCGATGGCGAGCGGGGGGGAGGCAAACGGGTGCGTAACGCGGGATTCCGCAATATGAATTTGTCGTTTGCCGATCCGCAGGGGCGCCTAGTCGGGCCAGGCGAAACGTATCGGTCGCCGGACACCGCCTATCTCGATTTCATCACCACGGATCCATTCGAGGCTCTTGAGACCTACGGACAGGCGCTGCGCGTCGCCAATAACGCCAATCCGAATGTCTACGACTTCACGACCCTGTGCGGCTGGATGGTATCGACGAAACACCTCGGCGAGGGCGCACCGATCAACAACTCGGTTGGCCTGGTTGAGCAGACGCGGCTGGCACGCGAGCGCGGGCTGATGAAATACACACCGCTGGCTGTGCGTCTTGAACCGGATACATACTGTTACCAGAATTTCGGCGACACCCAGCAGGGCTGGTGGGATGATGCGCACTGGCAGGCATATGGTGCCGGGAATGGGCACAAATCCGGCGAGGAACCGGGGTCGTTACGCAAGCCTTACGACTCGTTCGCCAAGTTCTGCAAGGCGGTCAAGGCACTCGGCGGGATCCCGTTCACCTACTTCCAGAGTAGCATGCCGTCAAATGATTTTGCGGTGGCGCATCCGGACTGGATGCTTAATCAGGACATCAGCCGCCTGCATTATACGCATCCGCACCAGAAGCCGTTGGTTCGCTACGACTATACGAATCCGGGGTTCCGAAAGCATTGCCTCGCGGTCTGGAAACGCCTGCGCAAGGCGGGGCTGCAGGGCATTAAGTTCGATTATCCGGAGTCTGCCTGGGCCAGTGGAGGCGGCTTTGCAGATACCCGATTCACAACCACCGCCGCTTACCGGGAAATGTACCGGCTCTGTCGCGAGGGACTCGGCCCGGATGCCTATATCCATGAACGCAATCTCGGTGGCCCCGCGCATGAGGATGCGCCGCGGCTGGATGCGACGGCCGGCATTGTCGATATCCAGCGGGTATGGGGGGATGCCAGCCACTTCGAACCCGAGATGGCCTCGCGTATGGGATTACGCTGGTATAAGGCGCGTAGCGTGTTCTTGTATTATCCCGATGGCAAATCGTTCATCATGGATGGCAAACCGCTGGCGACGCATAAGCGGCGTGCCTTCCTGACGATTATGGGGTTCCTTGCCGGACGGCTGGAGATCGGGACCTCCATCGGCAGTATGACCGACGAGATGTTCTATGATGTCACGCGCCTGTTCCCGATGCTGGGTGGCACGCAGTCGCCGCGTCCGGTGGATATGCTGACCGGCGGGGAGCATCCCTCCGTCTATGTGTACCGGGTGACGGATGCCTGGTCGCAGGTGATGCTGATCAATAACGGGGCGCGGCCGCGCACGATTGCCGCCCCGCTGGCGGGGGATCAGGCGACAACCGGTTCGTTGGGACTCGAGGCGGATTGCCGCTATCACGCGTTTGATTTCTGGTCACAACAGTACCTTGGCGTTCTGGATGGCATCGGCACCCTGTCGATGAAACTGAAAGGCGGGGAGGCGGCCATGGTGTCCGTGCGTAAGGTCGCTGATCACCCGCAGGTGATCTCCACCAATCGCCATATCATGCAGGGGATGCTGGAGTGCCACGAGATCCGATGGTCTGACAAGAAAAAGACATTATCGGGCAAGGTGGATGTCGTGGCTGGCGAGAATTTCGTCGTGACGGTTGCCTGCAATGGAATGAAACCACTAGACTGTAAGGGTGCTGAGATCCGCAATAGGGAAGCGGAACGCGGCCTGATCGACCTGGTGATCGCGTCGGACGTAAATGCGCGCATGCCGTTTGTTTTGCGGTTAGGGTGAAAGGAAAGCGAACATGACAAAACCAAACATACTCTTTATCTTCACCGACCAGCAGAACCGCTATGCGCTGGGCTGCATGGATAATCCGAATGTAATAACGCCGAATCTGGATCGACTGGCGCAACGGGGCGTGTTGTTCCGGCGTTGTTATTCCAACGATCCTGTATGCGGGCCGTTCCGGGGAACACTCATGACCGGGCAATACTCGACGCGATGCGGCGTCCTTCTCAATGGCTATCCCCTGCCGCAAGGCACGACCACCTTTGCCGATGCGTTTAATGCTGCCGGTTACCAGACCTCGTGGGTCGGCAAGTGGCATTTGGGTGGCAATGGGAATGGCCCGATAACGGAAGCTTTGCGAGGGGGATTCCAACGGTTCAAGGGCTACCAGTGTTACAACGGCTTTTACAAGGATGTCTGCTTCTACGACGAGCAGGACCAGGAACTCCGGTATGATTATCATCGGACGGATGTGACCACAGATATCGCGATCTCGGAACTGGAACTGCTGGCGGGCAAGGACAAGCCCTTCATGCTCATGATGTCGTATCAGGCACCGCATTACCCCGAGCAGCCCGCACCGGAATACGAGGCCATGTATCAGGGACGCTCGATTGTTCGCCGCCCGAATTGCCAGGATATCGATCCGTTCACACCCACGATGTCGCCCAGAAGTCCGCGTCCGGTGGATAACGATCCGGATTTTCAGCGATATGGTCACAGCCTTGACGAATACATCCGGCTTTACAATGCGATGTGCACGCAGATTGACGCCAATGTAGGCCGCCTGCTCGAAACGCTGGATCGGCTTGGCGTTGCCGATAACACGATTGTGGTCTTTACGTCCGATCACGGTGATATGCAGGGCAGCCACGGGCAAAAGAACAAATGCCTGCCGCATGAGGAGTCGGCGGGCATCCCGCTGATCATGTACGTGCCGGGGCTTGACGGTGGCCGGGTGACGGATGGCTTGGTCTCGGGCATCGATATGATGCCGACCTGCCTGGATCTGGCGGGGCTTCCCCCCGTAGGCACTGTCGACGGAACGAGTATGGCACCGTACTTGCGGGGCGAGTCCGAGTCAACGCAGGATACCATTTTTTCCGAGCGCGGCGACTGGTGCATGATCGTCAAAGACGGCTGGAAGCTCGCCGCAGAACGCCAGGACGATGGGCTGGCCCCCACATTCATGACGCATCTGTACGAAGATCCCTATGAATTAAAGAACCGGGTCGAAGATTCGGGATGCGCCGATCTTCGTAGGACACTGCTGGATGAACTGTCGGCCTGGAATCATGACGTGCGGCCGCATGAGTGAGGTAATCATGAGTGTTGATGCAGAAACGTGCGGGATATGGCGGCTTGGCGGCCGTGATTCGGCTGCGTGGATTTTTCCAGACCGGCCCGCCGGTTCGGTTAACCAGGTCGTTGATTTCCTGCACGCGTTTGCGTGCGATTCGGATGTTGCGGAGGCGGAACTGCGGATCAGTGCTGATACGGATTTCTGTGTGTGGCTGAATGGACATCTTATCGGCTGCGAACAGTATTCGAATTACCCGAATGCCAAGACCTATGAGCAATTCGCGATTGGCGAGCACGTCGTGAAGGGAGACAACCGGCTTGCTGTCACCGTCTTCTACAATGGCCGCACGAGCAGTGTGTATGAGCGGGGCGAGCCGGGTGTGCTTTTCGAGGTTCGCGGGGACGGTAGGCCGCTGGCGTCAAGCGGGACGGCAACACAATGCCGCCCCAACCCCTGCTATCACTCCGGGCCGATTGCGATTGTCTCCAACCAGCTTGCCTATACCTTCGGGTATGACGCCCGGGGCGAGGATGATTTCCGGAATGCCGGATATATCCCCGATGCGTCTTGGCGATCGATACGGGAGGAGGAAGCGACCTTGCCGGAGGCGCGCGCCACGCTGCTTCCGCGTCCGGTGCCGCGGCTTGTTGATGGTGGGGCTACGGAGGCGCGACTGGTTGATGCCGGTCGGTTCCGGTACGACATGGCGTTGGCGGCGGGCTTGTATGACGCCGCCCCGGTCCGTCAAACGCGGGCTGGCCTGCAACTGGAAGACGGCTCGACCATCAGCCCCGGCAGGCAAATGGTCGATGCACAATTATGTTTTGAAACACTGGAGTCCTTTCTCGACGTGATGAAAGGCTGGTTGCTGGATCCGCACGGGCAAGGGCTGCGCATTGACGTCGATGCCGTTGAGGGGCTGGATGGCGTCTATCTCGTGTTTGATCTCGGACGCGAAGAAGTCGGGAATCTGGCGCTGGCAATCGATGCGCCGGAAGGCACGCTTGTCGATATCGGTTATGGCGAGCATCTGGATGATGGCCGGGTGAGGACGTTTGTGGGAAGCCGCAGCTTTGCCGGCCGCTATATTTGCCGCGCGGGTCGTAATCGCTTCAATCACCCGTTCCTGCGCTGGGCCGGACGCTACCTGCAAATTCACGTGTATGCCTGCTCGTTTACGCTACGCCAGCTCGCCCTGCGCCGTTGCGACTATCCGGTGATGGCAAGGGGGGGCATCGATACCGGCCTGGATTTGCATGCCCGGATCGTCTCGACAGGCTACCGCACCTTGCAGTTGTGTATGCATGAGCACTATGAGGACACCCCGTGGCGGGAGCAGGCGCTGTATGCCAATGATGCCCGCACGCAGGCGCTGTGCGGTTATTACGCTTTTGGCGAGACGGCCATGCCGGCTGCCAGCATGGCGCTTCTGGGCAAGGGGCTGCGGGACGATGGGTTCATCAATCTGACGGCACCCGCCCGCCCGCCAATCACGATTCCCTCGTTTACCTTTGCCTGGATGCTGGCGATGCGCGATTACCACCTCTATTCTGGCGATGACCGCCTGAGCAGGGCGTTCCTGCCGCAGATCCGTTCGATGCTGAACCGCTTCCTGGCTGAGCAAAAACGGGGTCTGCTCCCGCTGCGGCAGGCAAAGGGTATCTGGCATTTTTACGATTGGTCGGCCGCGATGTCGGGTTACACCGAAGAGGATTTTTTCCAGGGGCTGGAGGCCGATTTGCCCTTGAATGGTTTTTTCATTCTTGCGCTTGAAGCCGCGGTCCAGATGCTTGGCTGGTGCGGGCAGTCCGACGCCGATTCGTTTGCCCACGCGGTGGACTCGCTGCGTGACGCGGCAGCGGAACGGTTCTGGGATGCAGGGGGCGACGTCTTCCGGACGCACGAATACACCGACCGGCTGGCGGAGCTGACGCAGGCGTTAGCCGTTCTGGCAGGCGTCGGGGACGAGTCGATGCGTGCGAAGGCGCTGGCGCGTTTAGCGCGATCGGACTCGGGGCTTGATGAGCCGGGATTGAGTCAGTCGTATTACACGTTCGAGGCGCTGATGACGCGGAAAGACTGCTATGGCGTGGAAGTCTTGCGCCGTATCGAAAACCATTGGGGGGCGATGCTGGCTGCGGGGGCCACGACGTTTTGGGAAACGACCAGGGGGGCTAGTGACTTCCATAATGCCGGCAGTCTGTGCCACGGCTGGTCGGCCGTACCGGTTTATGTCATTTTCCACGATGTCCTGGGGGTCCGCCCGCTGGAGCCCGGCTTCCGTGCGTTTGCCGTCGACCCGTTGTGGCAGGCCGTCGGAACCGGCTCGGGCTCGGTCCCGGTGCCCGGTGGGGAAATCACGGTTGGCTGGAAAACCGAGGGCGGCCAGGTCGATCTGCAGGTCACGTCGCCTGATGGCATGGAGAGGGAACATGTCCTATAAGAATGCGGAACTGCCGATCGAGGAGCGGGTCGCGGATTTACTGGCCCGCATGACCCTTGAAGAAAAGGCCGACCAGCTGATGCAGTTGCCGGTCGGTAGGGATCTCAATCCCAACAACATAGGCACAGGGGCATTTCGGCCAACGATTGGTTCGATGCTTAACAGTCGGCATGGGCCCAAGGTGCACAATGCGTTCCAGAGGGCGGCGATTGAGGAGTCGCGGCTGGGTATTCCCGTCATCTTCGGCCAGGACATCATTCACGGGTGTGTCACGATCTATCCGCATTCGCTGGGTCAGGCGTGCTCCTTCCGTCCGGCACGGGTGCGGGACTGCGCCCGCCATGCCGCGCGGGAATCGGTGGCCATGGGATATCACTGGACCTTTTCGCCGATGATCGACGTCTGCCGCGACCCCCGCTGGGGCCGGGTTGTGGAAGGCTACGGGGAAGACCCGTATGTGAATGGATGCTTTGGGGCTGCCGCCGTGGAGGGATACCAGGGAAAGGATTTGCGCGCACCTGACTCGATTGCCGCCTGCCTCAAGCATTTTGCCGGCTACGGCTGGAGCGAGGGCGGACGCGATTACGTCTATACCGATATTTCCATGCGCACGTTATGGGAAAGCATCCTGCCGCCCTACCGGGCGGGAGTGAAGGCCGGGGCGGCCACCATCATGAGTGCATTCAATGACATCACAGGGACGCCGGCGGTTGCCAACCGCTATCTGCTGACCGAGGTGTTGCGGGAGATGTGGGGGTTTGATGGGATGGTGGTCTCTGATTGGAATGCCGTCTCGCAGCTTGCGGAACAAGGGCTGACCGCGGATCCCGCCATGCAGACCCGGCTCTGCCTGGAAGCCGGCAACGACATGGACATGACCGATCAGGTCTACAGGAATATTCCTGAACTTGTGGATTCCGGTACCCTTGACCTTGCCGTGGTGGATGAGGCCGTGCGGCGGGTGCTGCGGCTCAAGTTCCGGCTGGGACTGTTTGAGAATCCCTATTTTGATGAAGCAGCAGGCTTCGAGACGGCGTTTCTCCGGCCCGATGCCAAAGCGGCCGAGGAGCGTCTGGCGGGCGAAACCCTGGTCCTGCTCAAGAACGGCTATGACAACCTGCCGCTTGATGTCTCCCGTATTGCGCTTGTGGGGCCCGCGGCGGATGATCCCGGATGTATCCTCGGCGGTTGGGAGGGCTGCGGACGCTTAGAAGATGTCGTCACCATCCGGGCGGGCTTGGACGAACGTTTCGATGGCGTGGTGATCTACGCACGCGGATGTGATTTCGAAGAGGATGACGAGAGTGGGATAACCGAAGCGGTACAGGCGGCAGGCAGTGCGGATGCCGTTGTGCTCTGCCTCGGGGAATGCCAGCATTGGACCGGTGAAAACCAGTCGCGTACCTCGATTGAGTTGCCGGCGCTCCAGGAACGGTTGCTGGATGCGCTCAAGGCGACAGGCAAGCCGATCGTGCTGGTCCTTGTGCATGGTCGTCC
>CAZOXS010000456.1:0-3498 GCA_964583785.1 uncultured Victivallales bacterium | reverse complement strand
GGTTGGCATATGAATCACCAGCGCCGGATCGCCGATCAGGATGAAGTTGTAACGTGTAACATTTGAACCGTAATCCTGATTATCCAGAACGTTGAGCGATACCGTGTTAAATCCACTGCGATAGGCATTACCAAGTGATTCCATCTTAGTCATCGCGTTGATGATTTCCGTAACCAGATGAATAGACATACCCTGCAGATTGCGAGGCCCGCCCATAAAAGCGACAGCGCCTTGCCTCAAGAGACTCTCTGACACCTGATTCGGGCCTTTGTCCAGTCCGGCTGTGCCGCATCCCCTTGACACAATGAATGCAGGAGCCAGCAGCGTGTTGAGATTGGCCTCTTCGAACGCATATCCCAGCAACGAATATCCCGAATGATCATTGTGAAGAATGATGCCATCTTCGATGGGAGGCGCATTGTTGCGAACCGACCCCATCAGGTCGTCCCGGCTGAAGCCCATATTCTCAAGAACGGGCACCGTTTCAAACATACCCCAGCCCCCCATTTCCGCAAAACGATTCTCCCAGTTGCCGTCCTTGAGTAATTCATAGGTGGACGTCCGGGAGGCAATCAGAGTTCCTTCGGAGAGGTTATTGGCAATGAAACGTCCTACGGCTATTTCAAGAAACGTATCGGCATCGATGTTCGCATACGTGGCATCTGTCATCAGATCCGCCCATTCAGGATCAGCCGACAGTCCCGAGACCACCCCGAACGGCACAACCCCCGGCGTGCCGCCGATCAGAAGATACTCAGGACTGTAATCAGACGCTATACTCGTATACAGAGTCGTAAGCTCGGCTCCGGCTGTCAAATATGTCGAAACATTCTGAAGCGGAACCACCACCCCGCCCCTGCGGGCAGCAAGCAAAGCCGAAGGCAGTGAAAACTTGAAAGCGCCGCTGCGGTCAAGTGGATTCACCGCAGCAAGGTAGTCAACCGCATGCCCATTCGCTCTTAACCAGTTTATCACAACGGCAGCACCCGTTAGCGTGGTAGATGGAACAGGTAGCGTCAGTGAAGACCCTACAACAAGTGCCGACTGCACATTCAGCTCTGTAAGTACTGCATCAAGATCACCGCTCACGGCCGAAAACAGCAGCGGCACTCTCAGCTCGGAAGCAAGGGATGAGGCTATGAGTGCGTTCGTGTAATCAGTAGCGGAACAGACAACGGCTTTATCCGAACTCTGCCAAACGGTGGTCGCAAGTGCTTTGGCCTGCTCAACACCGGCAGAGGCGGAATTCAGCTTGATCACCTGCGGAACCCCTGCTATGGAATTGATATCCTGCCCGATTACAATCGCTTTGCCGGGCTTGTAACGATTGATATAGTCCGCGTGCCATGCTTCACTCTGCAACGCGGTGGCACTCGTGGTGGCCAATACGGAAGGATGTCCATCAGTCAAAGCCGTCGAGGCCGCGACGGCCGCCAGAAAATCTAGGTCATTGTTGCTCACTCCTGTGACTGCTTTGGTGACAAGCAGCCATTTCCCCTGCTCCAGTTCAAGTACCCCTGCAGCAAATGAAGTGACGGACACAGAGAGAAGAGTTAAAGCCAAAAGCAGTTTCTTCATAATCAACAGTCCAACTAATTTCCACAACACCCATCGGCAGCTAAACTCTAGCTAAACACATCAAAACAAGAGAAGAGTACAAATACGACATCAATCCGACTTTTTGCGACATCATACCAAGCCAGCTTTTCCGCTATACGCTTCTGTTGAGCATTAAGAAGGTAAGAGTTCTGCATAGATATTGTGGTGAGAACTGCAAATTCCAGAGACTTTTTCATAACGGCTCATATAATAAGGCAGATCCCATTGCCTACCAAAGTATCTAATTGCGCAATCATTGTTGCTTTATGCGTCACTTTTAACTTCCTTTAAAAGGGGAATTCCAGTAAATTCGGAGAATGAGAAGCAAAAGGAATAAAACGCGCCTGCTGCTGGCGACGGGCAGCGGTTTCACTGATGTCAAGAGAGCCACGCTTGACGAAGCCAAAAAACGCGGATGGTCTTGCTTCTCATTCTCGCTACAGGACGATATATCTCCCAGGATATTCAAACCGCACGTGGCAATATCAACCGAAACTTTTGAGGAACCGATCTACAAAATATTGCATCAAATCGGGGTTCATACGGTACGCATAGGCATACTGCCTACACCGCTGGACGAAACGGTACCGGCTGTGCTGTCCGACCTTAATGAAGAAGGACGTATGGCCGCCGAACATTATGCGGAACGCGGATTCAGGCATGTAGGCGTTGTGAGATTCGGCGACTTCAGGTCATACTACACAACTTTTCGCACCCATGCCATAGAACTGGGATGCAAGTTCCATGTTCTGGATATAAGCAAAGCGCTTCCGAAAAGCATCAACTCACCCGACAAGACCTTTCGCGAGTACCATCGCAGATTCCTAGCCGCGCTTTCAAAGGTACCAAAGCCTATAGGACTTCTGATGCCCGGCGACAATCTGGCGGCCACCGTTTGTAAATTCTGCATCCTCAGCAATATTCAAGTCCCTGATGAGGTGGCAATACTCGGCCGCGGCGATGAAGTTACAGTATGTGATCTCTCACCCGTAAGTCTCTCGTCAATTCACCTCAATGTGGAATCCAGAATATCCGCCGCATTCAGCATTCTCGACGATATGCTTGCAGGCAAAGAAGCACCTAAAGAACCCGTAATAATCCCCCCAACAGGGATAACGTCAAGGGACAGCACCGATGTACGGGCATCCCAGCACCCGGACGTAACCAAGGCCCTGCGTTATATGTGGGACAACTACAGCAGTCTTGAGCTTTCAGTCGATAATGTTGCGCAGGTGGTCGGATTTTCCCGCCGCACTCTTGAGCGGCTTTTCCGGTCCGAACTGAACCAGACCGTAAACGAAGCTCTGCTCTCCAGACGCCTTGAACGATGCTGTGAACTTCTGATAACGACCGATACAAATGTCTCAGACCTGTGCTATGCCGTAGGGCTCCGCTCCAGGGAACACCTGCACCGTGCGTTCAAGCGTACCTACGGAATAACCATGCAGAAGTACCGCCTCAAACACCGCCAGGCTTAAACGGGAAGCCCGCCGCCCACTGGTAGCGTTAAGAATGGGCAGGAGCATGCTTTTGCATTATTCGCCCAGAAGCTCCTTAATCATAGGCTCCATGGCCCCGGACAAAGCCAGGTACCCCTTCGGAGTGCTTGGATGCAATCCGTCCTTAATCAGCGCCCTGCTCAGGTTACCCTCTTCATCCAGAAACACATGACCGACATCCAGCCAGTAAACCGTCTTGTTGTCAGCATACGCACGAATAATCTCGTTGACCTGATTGTTGCGGATTCTTCCTTTGTCTTCAGCAGTCCAGCCGCGGGGAAGCAGCGCCATCAGGACAATCCTTGATTCAGGCAGCCTGTGGTGAATCTCCTTGAGTATGGCAAGTACTCCGGCGGCAGTGTCTTTACCGCCGTTTTCCGGGGCCTCTCTATTGTTAGTG
>CAZOXS010000455.1:0-8036 GCA_964583785.1 uncultured Victivallales bacterium | reverse complement strand
GGTTGGCCCGTGAGCTAACCGGCCATATGATCCTGAGGGGCACACTGCGCTTACCCGTTTTTCAAATGATTATTGCATGGTAGCGTATACAATCACGTATGACTACACTCACTTCAGGAATAATCGGTGACCATCACAGGCATCCGCGCGAATATCCCGCGCATCGTGTTTGGCGGCGGCATGGTACGGCCTTGGAAAACAAGGGCGGGGTGGATATGCCAGACGTTCCGTTGGTTCGGAGCTGAAGCAGTATACTTTGCAAAACCCCTCGCTGTGCCCGGCTTCAAGCGGGCACAGCGAGGGGTTTTGCAAGAGCCTCAGTTATATATAAATTATTGACTTACTTCATCATTCATATATAGTCTTCAATATGAAATCAGCGGTTTATGATATATTGGCGCGACCGGTTCGTCGATCATTGCGAAAGCTGGGACACGACATCTCAATTGCACGACGCAAGCGACGGTTGACAATTGCCATGATGTGTGAACGTCTCGGTGTCTCGGCGTCTACATTCGGGCGCATGGAAAAGGGTGATCCGACGGTGTCCGTGGGCGCCTATGCCCAGGCTTTGTTTGTACTCGGCCTGGGCTCACCGCTTGGGGAAGTTGCCGATCAGCGCACAGACGAAACCGGCTTGCTGCTGGAGATTGAACAGCTTCCTAAACGAATCGTGTCGCCTCGAAATATAACGAAAGACGCCCCGTCATGACAAAGCGGCATATCCATGTCTTGCTCGGCAACGAAGAAACCTCCTTAGGCGAACTCCGTTATGACCGCCAGGGCCAGCGCGAGAATGCGGCGTTCATGTACACGCCGTCATGGCTGATCAACCCCGAACGATTTGCTATTGATCCGACGCTACCACTCGTGAGCGGGTTTCAATTTCACGCGCATCGCCCGCAGGGTTCAATCTTCCATGGCGCTATCGCGGACACAGAGCCTGATGGCTGGGGACGGCGGGTGATTCTTCGTGCCCACGCCAAACGACGCCAGGCAATACGATCCCGCGATCAGGCGGATGAGTTCGGCATTCTCGGAGAGTTGGACTATTTGCTTGCTGTTGACGACGAAAGCCGCATGGGGGCGATACGATTCCGTGATGAGCAGGGAAGCTTCCAAGGCGGTTCCGGGGACATGGATCGCCGAACGCCCCCCTTGCTCGAGCTCGGCGAACTGCTCTGCGCATCAAGGGCCGTCGAAATGAGCACGGAAACCGAACAGGATCTGGCTTATTTGCAGGGCCGTGCCACGTCTCTTGGCGGTCTTCGTCCAAAGTGCTCAATCCGGGATACTGACGGCCATCTGGCAATCGCCAAATTCCCCAGCGTCACCGACCAAAGGGCGGTGACGAAAGGCGAGGTACTCGCCTTGCACGTTGCCCACCATGCAGGCATCCGTGTTGCACAAAGCCGCCTTGTCATGAGCGACAGCCTGCCTGTCGCTTTGATCCGCCGATTTGATCGCCTGACGGACGGGGCGCGTATCCCATATGTATCTGCCGCCACGCTGCTGGGCGTTGACCGGGACGACCCCGAGCAACATACCTATACCGAGATTGTCGATGCTTTGCGTATCCATGGCCGTGATGCACAGCGTGATATCGACGAGCTATTCCGACGCATCGCTTTTTCAATTTTGATCAACAATGTCGATGATCATCTGCACAACCATGGTTTTCTGTATGCGGGCCAAGGCTTGTGGCGGCTAGCCCCCGCATTTGATCTGAATCCTTTCCCGGACCGTTTTCGAGAACTGAAAACCTGGATTTCAGAAGATACCGGCCCTGAAGCCTCCTTGGAAGCGCTTGTTTCCGTAGCTCCATATTTTCGTATCGATCCATCCCGGCGTGACGCGATTATCAGTGAGGTTACGCAAGCGCTGGCGCCATGGCGACAAACGGCAAGCAGCATCGGCATGACAAAAGAAGAGCAAGACGCCTTTGCCGATGCATTTCGGTAAACGTGCGCTCGCCCTAGCCTCGGCAAGTCCGGCGATAGGCCGCTGGTGGCGTTTTTTTTACCTGCCTGAACTGCCGGCTGAAATAGTAGATATCGCGGTACCCCAGCGTGTCTGCTATCGCCGCCAGCGGCAAATCCGATTCAGTCAATAGCTTGCACGCACGCGCCACGCGCTCCCGCACCAGATACGCATTCGGGGTCAGCCCGGTGGCGATCTGGAATAGACGGCGCAATTGCGAGACCGAGACATGTGCCACCCGCGCCATATCCTCCAGATGCCATTGCCGCTCAGGCATCGATTGAATGGCTTCGAGAACACGCACGATGCGCGTATCTTGCGAGGCGGACGGCGTCACCCGCGAATCCAAAAGGCGTTGCATCAGAAGCTGACGCAGTGCCAAGTCTGCCGCCCGGGTACCCGCGGGGTCCGCCTGACCGAGCCCCTGTAGCAGAATGGATCCAAGCAGCTCGACACGGGAAAGATCATGCAGCGCCACCGGATTCGCAGGCCAGCAACCCGGATACTGAATCAGTGCTCCTTGGGCATCAAGGATTTGAAAATGACAGTACAGCACGCGCAGGCGATGCTCGGGATCATGTTCCCCGCGCACAAGACTCCCCGGCTGGAAAACAAAAGACCACCCGGCAGACAGATCGAACGCGGCACCATCCACGTCCAGTGTTCCTCTGCCCCCCAGCACGATCCAGAGATCATAGTCCGTCAAGGGCGAGGGTGCCCAGCGCCAATCGCGCTCGCAGATTACCAGCCCCGCCTGGGGGCCAACAACCAATCGCACGTCTTCCGGCAGCTCCCTGATTTCATCATTCATGGTCATATAGTATAAAATTTTGATCATCGCATCCATTCACAAATTCCATATTATGTGTCATTAATTAGAAATTACATGATCAGATTATGCATGCTTCAACAACCCCTTACCAACTGATGACCATGAAAAACAACACGCCGCGCTGGAGAACCCACGCCGACCTAGCCATCAAACGAACGCCGACGGTCAGCCGCGCGGACTATCTGGACCACATGACGTTCCAGCGCAAGGTCCAACCGCTGTTCACCGAGATTTTCGGCCCCTTGCTGGGCCTCAAGGAGGAATGGTACGAACAGGGAGCCACGCCCGAGGAACTCGACTTCTCGGCCTTCACCTACCGCTGCGAGGCGCGCGGCCATCTGCCGGTGCACACCGGACGACTCGGCGGCTATCCCGAAGAACTGATCGAGGAAACGGACGAGTACAAGATCTGGCGCGACGGGCTAGGGCGCACAATGAAGCTCCCCAAGCTGACCGCAACGCTACCGCTGCCGTTGGATTATCCGGTCCGCACGATGGACGACTGGCTCAAGATCAAACCCTGGTATCAATTCTCCCCGGAGCGTCTGGCGCGTGACTGGGAGGGCAAGGCCCGTGAACACCTGGCCGCTGATCGCGTTATCGCGGTCAGCATCCCCGGCGGGTTCGACGAGCCCCGCCAGTTGATGGGCGAGGAGAATCTTTGCGTGGCCTATTATGAACAGCCAGAGCTGATCCACGATATCCTCCAGACGATCGGGAATACCGCTTGCCGGGTACTCGATACCGTCTCGGCCACCGTACCCATCGACTTCCTGTCAGTCCACGAGGACATGGCGGGGAAATCCGGCCCGCTGGCCGGTCCGGTGCAAATCCGCGAATTCATCAAGCCCTACTACCGGCGCGTCTGGGACATGCTGCAGAACCGGGGAGCACGACTTTTCGACCAGGACAGCGATGGCGACATGAACGCTGTGATCGAGCCCTTCCTGGAAGCAGGCGTGAATTGCATGCACCCGATGGAACCAGCCGCCAACATGGATATTGTCAAGGTTCGGGAAAAGTACGGCACGCGTCTCGCCTTTTATGGCGGCATCGACAAACACGTCATGCGCCGCTCAAAAGAGGAGATCGTCGCCGAACTGGAGTACAAGATCCCGCCGATGGTCAAAACCGGCGGCTGCGTCCTGGCGCTCGACCACCGCATCCCCAACGGCACCCCCCTGGCCAACTACCGCTTCTACATCCAAAAGGCCTGGGAGATCATGACCCGCGAGGTCTCTGCGTGAGATTGGCCACAAAACACAAAAATCACAAAAGAAATGCAGTTACTCCTCTTCCGGCTCGATGCCAAGCAGGCTGAGCACGCGATCCAGATCGTCGTTCGAGAAGAAATCGATCTCGATATATCCCTTGCCCTTCTTGCCGTTGGCAAACGTCTTGCACGGCTCGATGCGGATACTGGTGCCGAAATGCGCATGCAGCTTCTCGGACAGGTAGCGCACATGACTGGCCGGCAGGTCCGGTCGCACGGCCCGTGGCCGGACGGGCGTGGTGGTCGTGCGACGGATCAGCTTCTCGAGCGCGCGCACGGACAGCCCCTCATCCACCACCTTACGCGCCAGCAACGTCTGCTCCTGCGGGATCTCAAGCGCCAGCAGCGCCTTGGCATGCCCCGTGGAAAGCCGTCCATCCGAAAGCATGGAACGCACTTCGTCGGGCAAGCTCAAAAGGCGCATGGCATTGGCGATCGAGGCGCGGGCCTTGCCGACACGCACGGCGATTTCCTCCTGCGTCAGGTTGAACCCGTCCGCCAATTCCCGGTAGCCTTCGGCCTCCTCGATCGGATTCAGGTTCTCACGCTGCAGGTTCTCGATCATGGCGATCTCGAGACTGGTGATGTCGGAAGCCTCCATCAGCACCACCGGCACCTCGTGCAGGCCCGCCGCGGTGGCCGCGCGCAGACGGCGCTCGCCGGCGATCAGCTCGTAGCCGTTCTCGGCCGGCCGCACCAGCAGAGGCTGCAGCACGCCATGCTCCTTGACACTGGCCGTCAGATCGGCGAGCGCATCCTCGTCAAACATCTGGCGCGGCTGTAGGCGGTTGCGCACAATACTGGTAACGGCGATCTTCTGAATCCCGCCCGCCCGCGCAACTGGCGCATTATCCGCTGCCACTGGTGCCGACTCCGGTACCGCTGCCGGCGACGACTCCTCCTCCGACATCAAGGCACCCAACCCGCGACCCAGACCTTTTTTCATCGCCATAAATCCCCCTTTGAAGATAGCCGCTCACGGTAAGCCGCGCTCCGCCGCACGAACCCGCGCCGCGCCGCCTCGACATCAAATGTTTGAAGCTCCGCCATGGTGACACCTATCTACCAGAAACGGTTCACCATGTAAAATGCTGTTTACAGGAACCCGCTGCTCACATCAGAACAAGGCCCTTGAAATAGGTTCGGTAGTATCCGCGATCCCGCGCGAGTAGCCTATCGGCCTGATGTACGGCATGGGCACCAATCAGAAAATCCGCCATCACACGGGTCCGCGGCCCACCAGTCGCTCGATAGGCTTTCCAGCAATCACCGGCATGGCTCGCGGCGTTTTCCGTAACGGGGGAATACTGTATACCCAGAGTCGTCATGGCGGACGCAAATGCAGGCTGATCAGTAAAAGCCACACGCGTCTCCGCCCAGACAACATCACATGCTACCAAAGATCCTTCCCGGATACATTGCCTCAACAATTCCGCCGAAGCGCGCCCGTGAACCGGATCATTGCCAAATACATCGATCAGCACACTCGTATCCACAGCCGTAATCATGGCTCCCCCCGAAGCTCACGAACCAGCGTATCGCTATCCTGATCGAGTTGAATGCACCCCAGCACGCGGGATACCGGATCGTTACTGACCACCTTCACGAGAACAAGCCGTCCGCGATCCTCTTCAAAATCGACCACGGACCCCGGTCCTATCCCCAACCGATCCCTCAAACGCTTCGGTATGGTCACCTGGCCCCTTTCCGCGACAACCGCATTCATGCCCCACCTCCTAAATGCATGTATCCATAACCACACATTCATACTTGCATAATATGATTCTATGATCAAGTGCAAATCTTATTGACAGCACCGCAAAAGTTATGGCATGTACTGATGGTATGGCAACGATGACATACCGTACAACCTTTGCGCTGGACGACCGAACCATCGACCGTCTCAAGCATCTATCCGGAACGTGGCATATTTCGCAGGCCGAGGTGGTCCGGCGGGCCATTGCGCTTGCAGAGGAAAAAGCGCAGGCCGAAACCGATGCAACGGCGTTATTGCGCTCGATCCACAACTCGGGCAGGCAACTTGCGCGTGAGCAGGCCGAGAACTATCTGGCCGAGATCAACGAAAGTCGCCGTTACTGGCGGGGTGACAAGTGATCTGCCTGGATACCAACTATCTCATCATGGGCTTGGTGGCTCACAGCCGTGAAGCCGAGTCGCTATTAAACTGGGCGGATCAAGGCGAGCGGTTCTGTGTTTCCTCCATTGCCTGGTATGAATTCCTCTGCGGTCCCATTTCGGACGAACAGGAGGCCGCCATTCGCATGCTGGTTGGCGAGATTGTCCCCTTCGATGACGTATTGGGCAAAAAAGCCGCGCACCTGTTCAATCAGACCGGGCGCTGCCGTCAGCTCCGGGTTGACGCCATGATTGCCGCCACCGCAATCGCTAAAAATGCTCCACTGGCGACAAACAACACCTCTGATTTCGCCCACTTCACTCCTTTCGGCTTGTCCCTGACGACATAGAATGCCTGAAACGAGTGGGGCGCATCTCATTTCTGACGGGATGGAAGCGAATGTCATGCTTGGTTATTTGGCATATTTCATGGGATGGTCATGAATGTCTTTTCGATGTCCCGGGTTGCACGGGTGGTTATGCCAGCGGCATCGGCGAAGCGAGGCCAACCGGCAACGGCAGCACTTACTTCATCAACGATACCGCGTGCCTGCTTCGCACCGATTCCAGCACCCTCGGCAATTTGCAACACATGCGCCAATGTGGGACGTTTCCCTTCCCCTGCCACGGTCATCGTGTGTTCGCCACCGGGACCAACCGCGAATGTCAGGTCATAGGCGGGCGAAAGGTGCCAGTCGCCTTCCGACTCAAGGATAAATGCAAAATTCTTTACATGGTCATCCCTGTTATGTGCCAGAATATTGAAAACCATCAGACGGAAGGCGCAAAGCGCATCCGACTGGTTTTTTGTCAGGATGCGCGTGACGCGCAGCAGCATCGCATAATCACACCCCGGGATGCGAAAATTGGCGTGGATCATATTCCCGAACGTGTGTATGTGCTTCCGCACATTTCCGTTCCGATCAAAGCGCTCAACCCCGAAAAAAGCATCTCCCTGCGCGGTCATGAATAGCCGGGTTGGTGGCATCTTGACACCAGCCGCACGGGCCATTTGGGAGTAGGCATACTCAATGCGCCCATCTTCGGTTGCGTCTTTGGTCGCGTGGAATTTAACAATCCAACCGGTATAGCCATCGGGCAGATCGCCTTCGCCGGAAACCATGTGGTCACCACATACGCCAACCAGCACCTTGGGACGCGCGCCGCCGGGACTTCCGCCTGCGCGCAGCAACTGTGGCAGCACATCCTCCCCTTTGCCTTCGAGTACCAGATAAGCCTCTCTGGCCATATCATGCAGGATCAACATCGAACGGTCGATCTGCTCGATCCCTGCAGGCGGATGATAGGTCAGTGCGCCCATCGTCCGGTGCCCCAGATAAGCCAGGCGATCCAACGGCGAGACTGTCGCAAGCGATACATTCTGCCGCCGAAAGTATCGGTCCATAAGCAAGAGTCCCCATCCATCGGGCAAGCTGTCATCAAATAATCCGAACAGTGGACCAAATGCCAGATCACGGTTCTCAAGCAGTCCGGGCGCCGGTGGTAATTTGAAGGGCGACAACCACAATGGGGCATCAAGAAAGTCAGCATTGTACTCAAAGTAGATCCGGTGGTCATACGAAGCCAGCGTCCCCACGAGACGACTGCGGTCCCGACTCCAGTCTTCGGTAAGATAGACGTCGAGCTTTTTCACTTCACCCCCCGCTGCGCGAGTGATCCCGATGCCATCACCTCGAGTTCCTTGATACTATCCGCTGGCGGCAAGCGCAGCAGGGCATCGAAGTCCCCCAGTCTTCCCAGCACAAACGAAAGCCGCAGCAGGCTCTTCAAGGCGATTCTGCCGGTCTGTTCAAA
>CAZOXS010000454.1:0-4269 GCA_964583785.1 uncultured Victivallales bacterium | reverse complement strand
ATCGCCGGTCACATCAGCCGCGACGCCACCGCCATCCACGCCCGCGAAAAGGCCACGGCGAAGCCGCAGGAGAAGACCAGCCAGAGCAAAAAGGAGTGCTGTTGCGGCAACAAGCTGCATCTGGACGTGATCGACGGCGATAGCTCACGGGCCAACCGCAGACGCATCAGAAAACCCCGCGCTGAACGCCGGGAAGGGAGGCGTGTGCCTCTAATGATTTATATATTTTTTCCAAAAGCATACGGGGCTGGGTCCGTATGATTGCCGTTTGCGTTGCCGCTGGCTGCTTTGAATTTGACTTTCGGGCGTGCGGCCTGTATCGTTCTTAGCCTGCCAAACAAGGACACCGGAAGGAATGCTGCTATGCCGACGTATGAGTATGAATGCACGAAGTGCGGTCACGAGTTTGAGAAGTTCCAGAGCATGAAGGACGAGCCGCTGAAGCGCTGTCCGAAATGCCGTTGCAAAGTGAAGCGGCTGCTCGGTAGCGGGGCTGGCATTATCTTCAAGGGGAGCGGGTTCTATCAGACCGACTACCGCAGTAGCGATTACCATGCGGCCGCCAGGAAGGATAGCGGCACCGCCGAGACCAAGCCATCGGTAGAGAGCAAGCCGGCCAAAACCGAGAAGAAGGAAGCCAGACCCGCTGCCGGGAAGAAGGCTGATTGATTGCCGGATGGGAATGGGCGAGAACGGGGTGGGTAACTGATGACGAATGGAATCGAACATCCAACGCCCAACATCCAACGTCCCAACAACCAACGTCCCAAGTTGAGGCGCATTTACTTGGATGTTGGGCGTTGGATGTTGGTTGTTGGGCGTTGAAATGAATTGAAGTTATAGGTAACAAAAGTTGAGGCAAACAAAGGAGATAAGGCCATGATGACCGATCCATTATCGCCCCTTTTCTGGGAACTCCCGGAGCTTACCGAAATCAACCGGCTGCCGATGCGCTCAACGCTTTCCCCGTTCAAGACGACGGTGCAGGCGCGGACGGTCAATCCCGCCAAGTCCCCCTGGGTCCAGTCGCTGGACGGACAGTGGGAATTCCGCTATTTTGAAAGTCCGGATGCCGTTGGCATGCTGGAGCTGTCGGCGGATGGGGAGGACGGGTGGTCGCCCATAACCGTGCCCGGTAACTGGACGATGCAGGGCTGGGACAAGCCGCATTACACCAATGTTCAAATGCCGTTCGAGAATACCCCGCCGCTGGTGCCTGCCGACAATCCGACGGGCGTCTACCGCACGCGCTTCTCGCTGCCCGCGGGCTGGGAAGGGCGCCGTACGGTGATCGAGTTCGGTGGGGTCGAGAGCTGTTTCTGCGTCTATCTGAACGGAACGTTCGTCGGCATGGGCAAGGACACGCGTCTGCCCTCGGCGTTCGACCTGACCCCGCACCTGCAGGACGGCGAGAACACGCTGGTTGTGGTGTGCATCCGTTACAGCGATGGTTCCTATGTCGAGGATCAGGATCACTGGTGGATGGCCGGTATCTACCGTTCCGTCCGGCTTACCAGTACCGCCAGCGCCACCATCGAGGATGTGTTCGCCAAGGGCGAGCCGGATGCCGGATTCAAGGACGCGACGCTGCGGGTAAACGTGTCGATTAATTTCACAACCAACCCTGATGCCGATCGTCGCCCGGATCAACCGCCGGGTGTGCACACGGTCGAGATTCAGCTTTTCGAGGCGCATGGCAAGCCGGTGTTTAAAAAACAGCCATCGGTGGCGATCTCGCATTCCTATCGCAAGCAGTATTACCAAGGCGAGATCGCGGCAGCGGTCAAGCGCCCGGCGCTCTGGTCGGATGAATGCCCGAACCTCTACACGCTGGTGGTCACGCTGCTGGCACCCGACGGCAAGCCTGTCGAGCACACCGCCTGCCGTGTCGGTTTCCGGCGGGTCGAGGTGAAGGACCGCGAGTTGCTGCTCAACGGCCAGCCGGTCTACATCAAGGGCGTCAACCGGCATGATCACGATCCCGATACCGGCAAGACCGTGCCGCGGGAGAAGATGCTGGAGGAAATCCGCCTGCTCAAGCAGTTCAATTTCAATGCGGTGCGCACCTCGCATTACCCCAATGATCCGATGTGGCTGGACTTGTGCGATGAATACGGCATCCTGATCGTCGACGAGGCGAACATCGAGTCGCACGACAACTATGCGACCCTATGTCGGGATCCGCGCTGGCGCAAGCCATTCCTGGAGCGCGTACAGCGGATGGTGCTGCGCGACAAGAATCATCCCTCGGTGATCGCGTGGAGCCTCGGTAACGAATCGGGCTACGGCCAGAACCACGACCTCGCGGCCGACTGGGTGCGGGGGTATGACGACAGTCGAGTGTTGCACAACGAAGGCGCGCTCAAGGGCAAATGGAACCAGGGGGGTAATTCCTACGACAAGGGCGGCGAGCGCTCGAACGATATACACAACCCGATGTATCCGCAGATTGCCCAGTTGGTGGCCTTTGCCCGGCAGAACCCGAAAATGCCGGATTACGACAGTCAGCGCCCGTTCATCATGTGCGAGTACGCGCATGCCATGGGCAATTCCTGCGGCTGCCTCAAGGGTTACTGGGACGCGATTTACGCCAATCGCGGCCTACAGGGCGGTTTTATCTGGGACTGGATCGAGCAGGGGATTCTGAAAAAAGCAGAAAGCAGAAAGCAGAAAGCAGAAATTGAGAGGACTGAAGACCGAAGACTGAAGACTGAAGACTCGGAGGGCAAGTGTAAAGACGAGAGACGAGAGTCGAATGTCGAAATCGGTTTGACGGGGGATGCGTTGGCGGCGGCGCATGCTGAGTGCAATAAGCCCGGGGGGGAATACTACTGGGCGTATGGCGGTGATTATGGCGATGAACCCAATGACGTGAACTTCTGCTGCAACGGCATGATCATGCCGGATCGCACGGTCAAGCCGCAGATGTGGGAGTTCAAGAAGATTGCCCAACCGGTCTGGATCACGGCAGGCAAGGTCGCGGGCGAGGTGCACATCTTCAACGGCGCGTTTTTCCGTTCACTCGGCTGGTTGGCGGGGGAATGGGCGCTGCTGGTGGATGGGCAGCCCGTGCAGCGCGGTGTGCTGCCCGCGCTCGATCTGGCCCCGCAAACCGGAAAAACGCTGCGGCTGCCGGTGAAGGAACCGGTTATGCGTGCGGGCGAGGAAGCCTGGCTGCGGGTCACGTTCCGGACGCGCACCGCCCAGTCTTGGTGCGGCAAGGGCCATGAGGTCGCGTCCGAGCAGCTCCGTCTGCCGTTCGCGGGGAAAGCGGCGCTGCCATCGGCGGCGTCGCGGTCGAAGCTCCCCGTCGCGGTCTCGGGTGGCAACGTCACGCTGGGCGATACGGGCATAGAGGCGGTGATCGATCCGCAGACCGGTGCGCTGGTGTCGGTCGCAGTCGGCGGAACGCCGGTGATCACGGCCGGTCCGTCCTTCAATATCTGGCGCGGGCCGCTTGACAACGATGGCGTCAAGGGCAAGCCGGACCAGTGGACGGCCAAGTGGAAGCCGCTGGGACGCTGGATGCTGGCTGGCTATGATGCGCTGACGGCATCGGTCGAATCGGTAGACGCGAAACGCGTGGGGGCAGACCTGGTGCTGGATAGTCGGCTGGTGTATGCCTGCGGCAAGGGGGAGGGACGGTTCGAGGTCGCGAACCGCTATCGCTTTACATCGGGCGGTGTGATCTTATGTGATCACGTGTTCAGTTTTGGCGAGGGTATGGCGGATGTTCCTCGACTGGGTATGATGCTGACCGTGGCCGAAGGGTTCGAGCAGTTGGACTGGTACGGGCGAGGCCCGTTCGAGAGCTACGCTGACCGCTGCTACGCGGCCGAGATCGGTCGTTACAGCGGAACGGTGGCCGAACAGTATTTTCCGTATATCGTGCCGCAGGAAAATGGCAACAAGACGGATGTCACCTGGTTCAGTCTGCGTAATGCGGCCAAGGCGGGTGTGCATTTCCAGACGCGCAGGGATGGATTCGGCTTCAGTGCCCACCACTTCACGCCGGCGGACCTGACTCCGGCCCTGCATACGTTCGAGGTGCCGACCCGGCCAGAGATTACCGTGCTGCTGGATGCGCGGCAGCGTGGCTTGGGAACCGCCAGTTGCGGCCCCGATACGCTGGAGCAATACAAGGTGTTGCCGGGACGTTATCGCCTGCGCTATGCGATCACTCCGTTGAACGGGCGCAAGCCAGGCCGCTTCGCGGTTTGATTTGACATAAAGTAGGTCGCGGCACCTTGCCCGACCGCCGAGCATAAG